>CAZOMW010000020.1:0-23460 GCA_964581135.1 uncultured Oscillospiraceae bacterium | reverse complement strand
AGGTAAAAAAGATCAGATCAATTCAGATCACTTAAGTTCAAAGACTATTTCAACTTCAACCGGCATATTTCCGGGCAATTCACTGACACCTATTGCAGTGCGGGTTCCTATACCATGCTCTCCGAAGATGTCCTGCAGGTATTGTGATGCGCCGTTGGCAATCTGCGGTTGTGAATTGAAGCCGGGCGCGCTTGCCACAAAAACCTGCATTTTAACAACTGATTTTATCTGGTTCAGGTCACCCAGAAAGTGCCTGGCTTGACTCAGTGAGTTTTTGACGCAGAGCTCGGCAGCTTTATTTCCTTCTTCAAAGGAAATTTCCGCACCGACTTTTCCTTGAAACTGAAGTACCCCATCCTGCTTGGGTCCTTGACCTGATATAAACAGAAAATTGCCGACTCTTTTGACAGGTTCGTATATGCCGCCGCGCGGCGAATGTATTGGTAAATCAAGTTCATTAAGATTTAAAATCATTAACTGTACCTTTCTCAAGCAAACTTTTACAAAATATTTGCCGTGTGAATATTTCCAATTAAGGTGAGTGCCATTCATTTATAGTGAAACGGAACGTCGAACGAAGATTCACATCTCTTGAATCTATTACAGTTCGACATTCCGCCTGCACTACGTTTAAGAATAAGACATGCTAATATACACAGTTCTCGACTTGCTTTAACTTAGCCAACATTTGTTTTATCAATAATTTTTACTTCAGTTTTGATAAAATCTTCAACTTTTTTGCCTTCCAGCAAATCTTTTGCTGCCTGAACCGAATCATAACCTTGGGCAAATGGGTTGGTATCAAGTGAGAAAGTGAGCTTGCCGTCCTTGATTGCCTGACGAGCGTCTGCGTTGGCATCTGCGCCTGTTACCAATACGCCTTCAAGTCTGTTTGCAGATTCAAGAGCCTGGATAGCACCCATGGCCATTTCGTCGTTAACGCTATAGACAGCTTTCAGGTTGGGATAAGCGGGTAACAGATTCTGAACAACATTCATGCCTTTTGCGCGGCTCCAGTCGGCTGCCTGTTTGGCAACTACTTTGATGTTAGGGTAATTTTTCAGGATTTCCTCAGCACCAGCTATACGGCCGCTGGAAGATTCTGTGCCTGCAACACCTTCCAGCATGATGATTTCGCCTTCACCTTTTAGCATTTCAGCCAGGCGGGTCATGGTCTGCTTGCCGATATCGACATTATCGAGTCCAACAAATGTATCCCAGAACATATCATCGCCAGCAAATTTACTGTTAAGGTCAATCACCGGAATACCGGCATCAGTTGCTTTACGAGCGGCCGGCAGAATGCCTCTTGAATCTGCCGGGGCAATAATAATAACGTCAGATTTATCAACTATCGCCTGCTCAACCAACTGCATTTGTTCTTCATTATTGTCATTAGTCATAGGTGATAAAACAGTAAGATTAATCCCCAGATCCTTAGCACCCTCACGAGCGCCTTCTTCGACACGCACCCAGAAAGGGTTAACGTTATTCTTTAAAACCAGTGTTACTTTTTTGTCCTTAAGTGAGTCAGAACCGGCAGTGGTTGTTCCTGCAGTGGTTGTTCCTGCGGGAGCAGCTGTTGTGGTGGTGGCTGTGCTGCCGCAACCAACAATAAACGGAAGGGTCAGCGCTAGAATAAGTACTATACCGATGATCTTCTTTTTCATGTTTTTTCTCTCCTTATGTTAATAAACTTCTGATTCTGTAAACGAGTTGGTGGTTTGATTTGAATAAACTATGAATAAACATAATGATAGCGCGCAAATGTTAATCACACTATTGACATGAAAGCAAACGTTGAGCTGCATTACTGTGCATTTGAGCAACCTTTCATTATATGAAATAAACATTGCGAATTTTGTAACATCTTTTTGTTCTTAAACACAGCCTTTACATTGCCGAACGCTTTTAGCTGTTAAACATCAAAATATTAATGCTATTTATGCTCGCTTTAATAAACATTATGTTGTTTCTACATAATTACACAAATAAATTCGCAAGCTTTAATAAATTATTAATCTTTGCCAAATTTCATATGATGAAATAGTCATTGCATTATTTGTATTGTGTTTTCATTATTCGTTGATAATATTAATAGAATGATGTAGGAAGCTTAAGCTAAAGCAAATGTTATGTTTCTCTAAGCTGCGTTATTTTGCAATTTATTAACAGGGAGAACGAAATGGCAAATAAAACCTTGTTCGCTGCCACAGAAAAAATGTTATACCAAGCCAAAAGCTACATTGAGCGAAATGATATTAGTAGCATTGAGCTATTGCTCTCAAGTAACGAGGATATTATTGAAGACGCGCTCAAAGCAATCTCGCGGGGCACTGAAATTATTATTGCACGTGGTAATTATGCATCATTAGTCCGCAAAAATTCGAAAATACCTGTTGTTGATATAGTTGTTACCGTACAGGAGATGGGTATCCTCATCGATGAAGCCAAAAAAATTATTAATAAAAATCGACCAAAAATCGGTGTCGTTGGCACAAGTAATCTATATTGTGATATGAGGTACTTCAATGATATTTTTGGAATTTCATTGAAGGAATACCTTGTCGACGACATAAGTGATCTTAAAGCCGCTACGGAGCATGCCCTCAGTGATAAGGTTGATATAATCTTCGGCGGGCGCAAAGTTGGAGAATATGTTGCTGGTTCAGAAATTCCTTATTTATTCATTGATTCAACAGCGGATTCGATCCAGCAGGCATTCCAGACAACCGCCAGCGTGGAATATGCTATTGAATTGGAAAAAAAGAACAGTGCGGAGTTTAAAACGCTGCTCGACTATTCCTTTAGCAGTATTATTAAATTTGACAGTGCCGGTGAAGTCGTCACTTTGAATCATATCGCGGAAAAGATTTTTAGAGTCAAGGCAGCCGATGTAATCTCAAAATCGATTTACGAATTGATTGGAGAGTTCGATAAACAGCAATTTCATGACGTATTAAAAAACGGCAGAGAGGTTTTCGCTTCGATCACATACATTCACGATAAAGCTATTGTATATAATCTTGTCCCGATTACAATTGGGGATCGCATAGACGGGGCAATTATGCAAGGTTTTGAAATTGACAAGTTGAATAAACTTGAAGCAGACACCCGAAAACGTCACCATTCCTTAAAGGGAACCCCGAAGTTTAACTTCAAATGGATGGAGCAGAATATCGGATTTGATAAAGAGACTTACAAGCTGGCAGCTCGATTCGCTCAGGCAGATGCACCGATACTGATACTTGGCGGCACAGGATTTGAAGCTGAGATATTTGCCCAATCAATTCACAATGCCTCTTTTCGAAAGAATAACCCCTTTATTTCAGCAGAATGTGCCGCTTTTCAGGACGAAGATCAGCTGAGTTATTTATTCGGGACAGCAACCAGTAAGTATCACGGTGGTATAGTTCCTGACGCACACAATGGAACGCTGTTTATTAACGAAATTGAAACCCTAAGTATTCCGGCTCAGTATCGTGTCATGAAGCTGATTACCGATAAAGTATCCATTCAGGAAGGCGACCACCGCCTGTTGCCTGTAGATACTAAACTAATAGTTAGATCACGGAAAAATTTGTGGGATCTCGTTGCGGCAGGTTTGTTCCGGGAAGATCTATACCAGGCCTTGTCATCCTTGATGATAACTTTAGCGCCGCTTTACGAGAGGAAAGAAGAAGTCGCAAAGTGGGTTGATCATTACATTACCCATTATTCCAATAGTCATTCCAGATATATTTCCATTACAAAAGGGGCTCGAAAACTATTAATAGAATACCCTTGGCAAAGCAATGTGCCTCAACTGCGAAACTTTTGCGAAAAACTTGTCATCTCCAGTCCTAGAAGATCAGTTGACGAAATAATCGTCAGCCAATTGCTCGAAGAAGCATATCCTTCTTTAAATAAAACACCCTCCGGGACAATAATTGTTTACAAAGAACCGGAGGCAGCTTTAATCAATGAACTGCTTATTAAACACAACGGAAACAGAAAGAATGTTGCTAATGAAATGAATATAAGCACTACTACTCTATGGAGAAAAATCAAAAAGCACCGAATTGTCTGGGGCGGGCATGTTCCTGATGAACAAGACCCGCTCCCAAACTTATAAATACCAGTTATTGGTCTCGATCATCAGACCATCAGCTTTCCTTCTTTCATAATCACCCGGCCATCGATAACACAGGTTACCTGTTTAATGACCATATCCAGATGTAGTGGAGAATTAACACGACCACCAAAACCAAGGTTTTTACCGATACCGACATGAATATTGCCGAATGAGCCTTCGTCAGGCAGCATCTGACCGCACAAAACGTTCTTTTCATTCAAGCCAAGACCTAACTCGCCAACATTGTAAACAGTCGGATCATTATAATCTGCCAGAATTTTTTTCAGAATCTCAGCCTGACGACCGCCACTTATTTCAACAATCATACCGTCCTTGACGATACAGGTAATCGGTTCTTCAATCAGGTTTAGCAATGGATGCGGTATACTGCCGTCAATTACGAGAACCCCATTAGATGTTCCTTCAACAGGACCCAGAGCCACTTCAGCATTTGGCGGCGAACCAAAGTCACCGGCCTTGAGGGAACGGCCGTAATCAATTACAACTTCACGGCCTTTGACGCTACAGGTAAGATCAGTTCCACCGATGGCCGTGAGACGGAATTCCTCGCCTTGAAAATGAGGCGCAACCCGGTCAATCTGGCGCGCAACTTCTTCAAAATCGGCAGTCAAACCACCTGTTTCAAACATTTCCAAAGTGTAGTCAGCCAGACCTACCCATCTCATTCGGCCATTTTTACTTGCCTCAAGTCTCGCTTTTGAATGAAAAAGAGACATTGTTGTAGCGCCAAAAGCAACATCGCAATTATTGAGCGCAGCAACAACAGGCTCAGGTGGCTCTTCACCATGGTAAGAGCGCGCCGGCATAACAACCATAGTAGTATCAAAACGCTCTTTTGCATGGCGGAAAATCAGCTGGCCGATTTCCAGTTTGTTGTCATCAGTAATAATAAGAACTTTCTCGTCTTTTTTTAAGCGGGTAACTGAGCCAAACAATGACTCGATTCCTTTCGGGATACTATTCATATTAGTAAGCCTCCTTGTATTAATTTCTGTTCTGTTAACTTAATTAAAAAATGAGACTTGAAACGCCTCTGGGATAATGGCTATACAGAAGCCATTATCCCAGCACGGACTAAATCAAGTAAAATTTGGATTTGTTAAAAATCTATTCATTAAATAAAAACTTCAGGGCATTCTCTCCCAGCAATCTGGTTAGCTCATCATCCGTCAGGAATGTACAATGGCGAGTAACGAACTCCAGACTCTGTTTATACGTACAGCGTCTGAGAATACCAGGGAAGTCGCTGCCCCACATTATTCTATCCATACCGCAATACGACTTTATCGAACGCATGATCTCCTGAGCGTAGTAGTACGGGTAATCTCCACCCGTCCTGTCATCTATACTCGGCAAAGCCGCGATGTCAAAGTATAAATTATCTTTATTAATTTCCAGCAGTGATAGTGTTTCGATCAGATGCGGGAAGGGATATTTCTGCTCCTTATCCCACAATCTCGATATGCCCATATGCGGCAACATCAGCTTCATATTGGGATAACGCTTTACTACATTGCGCAGTCGCTCAAGATTAAAATCATATGGACCGGAACCAAAACCAAGGTCTATGGCAATGGTAACATCACGTTCGTAAATTTTGCGCCACATAAAATCATATTCGGGCGCATCCATAATAAAAGGCACATCAGGAACTTCAATTTTAAAACCACTGCACTCATATTCATCCAACAATAAATCCATTTCTGTTGACAATGAATCGATTTCACGCGGATCCAACATGCCGAATGTTTTGTATTTGCCGGCCCCGTTCCTGACAATATCACGTACATATTCACGTTGGTCGCCATAACAAGGATTTTGCAGGATCAGCGCCTTGTCAATCCCCAACCAGTGCATGTAACCTTCCAGAACTTCAAGCTTGACCGAATAATCAGTATAGCTGGGTGGCAGAAACTGACTTTCAACGCCATTTTCACGTACTCTACCACCGCCAACCATTTCCAGAGGTGTACTTCCACCTCGCTGTCCATGAAATTCTTCCCAAACATGACAATGTGCTTCAATTAATGGTATCTTTTTACCTCTGACAGTTAACATAATCAACCTCAACCTCTTTGCATAGTTTTAGTCAGAAATTACTAAAAACAGTGCACAATTATAATTAATTTAATGGTAGCGACTAATTATTTTATTTACTATTGACACGAAAGCAAACATTAAACGACTATATTTGTAAAAATAACTAATTATTCATAATATGCAATTTATATTGCACATTATCGTTGTAAAGCTTGCATGGTGTTTCTACCAGATTTCTGGTTTGTTTCATCAACTCAGCACAACCTGCTTTTCCCTACCAGCCATATTTTTTCTTCATTGTCAACGCTACATCCTCGGCAGCTGTGAGCGTTTCGTTTATATCCTGCTTAGTATGACTGTCGAAGACCATAATCCGCTTGCGATCGGATGGGACAAAATACGAACCGCGCTCAACCAGTCCAAGGCGGAATTCAACGCTTTTTTCCTGATCGACATCAAGCGTGTCGTCATAGCACCTGTAGGAGCCTTTCCCGAAAAACAGCTGCATAATGCCGCCAACATTGAAAACCTGTACTTTTTCTTCCATGCCGGTCCGCTTAAAGATGTCCCGGAGGCCGTCTGCAAGCATATTCAGTTTGCCAAACAGAGAATCATAAAACCCCGGTTCACGCAGCCGGTCTATGGTTGCCGCGCCCGCAGCTGCCATGATCGAATTGCCATTAAACGTGCTTTGAATAATCACATCGCCGGTTTCTGTCGAATTAAAGCGGTTCATGATTTCTTCTTTGCCGCAGATTGCCGCCAGCTGGTAACCATTCGCGATTGCTTTACCCAAAGTAATTAAATCCGGATGCACGCCGCAAATCGATTCATACGAGCCGAGACCGACACGGTAGCCAGTAACGACTTCATCAAAAATCAGAATAATTCCTTCCTGGTCGCACAAGCTGCGCAAGCCCCGCAGGAATTCATCATCAAGGGATACTCCTCCCATGTTGTAGCAGACAGGTTCAATTATCAGCGCCGCAATCTGGCCTCGATTCGCCTTCATTGTTTCTGCCACGTTTTCTAAGTCGTTCACCCGGCAAATTAAAGTATCCATTGCTGCCGCAATATGCGTGCCGGCTGAAACAAAGTCGTCTTTATACATTTTATCTGCCGGCGAAAGAACGTTCCTCAGTACTTCATCATAGTAGCCATGAAAACCGCCCTGAAACTTGATAAATTTCTGGCGGCCGGTAATTGCCCGGGATACCCGTAAAGCCAGAAATGTTGCTTCGGAACCACTTACTGTCATCAATACTTTTTCCGCCGAGGGAATATCTTCGACAATTCGCTGACAAAAGTCTATTTCCGGCTCGGAGATACCAACGCCGATATTACTGTACCTTTGAATTGCTTCTATTACTTTATTGCTTACATACTCATCGTTATGCCCGAGAATAATAGGCCCCCAGGCCCCGTGATAATCGATAAACCGGTTGCCCTCCACATCCCATATGTAAGAGCCCTTCGCTCTGTCCCAGGCCAGTATCGGCTTGATTTTCTTAAGACCCGATGATGCGCCGCCGGGCATATATTTCAGTGCTTCTGTATAGGCCTCTTCATTCGTTTTGAATCTTGACATTTTTCTTCTCCTTGTATTGTTTATGCTTCAGGAAAGTGTAAAGAAAAAAGCTGCTTGTCCGGGCACTCAAAACTTTTCATTATTTGCGAAATAAATCAGGAACTTGTTACTAATAAAAAAATCAGGGACTAAAGAGAGTGTAGCATTGAAAAAGCATTTTACCAAGATCGTGATATGAGGGTTTGTGATATAAGGTTCAGCTTCAGCGCCGCTGAATCTCCGGCCCGATCAGCCTAATCGATTGAATTATTACAATAAATGCCGGTTTTTTCTGAGATTCGGCCTTTTATTTTGGCTATCATTTTATTGTAGGTTAATGGTTATGACACCAATTATATACAGAAGTTGAGTCGTGACTCATCTATATATGATGCTGATTCAAAAAACCCGCTATACAAGAAATGAGGAGCTCTTATGAAACGTGATATGAAGAAATGGCTGCATGATATGATTGCTGAACCGAAGAAGAAAGCATTGCCGGTTTTGTCATTTCCTGCTATTCAGCTGATGGATATTTCAGTGAAAGATTTTATTGCCAGCAGCGATTATCAGGCACAGGGTATGAAACTGATAGCTGATCGCGTTCCTGCAGCAGCTGTCCTCAGCCTGATGGATCTTTCCGTGGAAGCTGAATGTTTTGGTTCTGAAATTCGCAAATCCGATGATGAAGTGCCAACTGTTATCGGCTCGATTATTACCGACGAGCGAAGTGTTTTTGACTTGGCCATACCGCAGATTGGCAGCGGTCGTACTGGTTTGTATGTTGAAGCAGTTGCCAAAGCAGTGGAGCTGATTCAGGATCGTCCTGTATTAGCCGGAACTATCGGGCCCTTTTCACTGGCCGGACGCCTGATGGATGTTTCCGAGGCAATGATTTACTGCTACGAGGAACCCGAGATGGTCGCCGCCTTGCTGGAAAAAGTTACCGCCTTTATCACAACTTACATTCAGGCCTTCAAAGATGCCGGCGCCAACGGCGTTGTTATAGCCGAACCCCTGGCGGGCCTGCTCTCCCCGGCACTCTCAGCCGAGTTTTCCTGTACTTATGTTAAGAGTATCGTAGATGCTGTTCAGGACGATAATTTCATAGTTGTTTACCATAACTGCGGCAACAATACGATTGAAATGATCGATTCGATTCTTTCTACCGGCTCGGCCGCCTACCATTTTGGCAACGCCATCGCCATGCCGGAGATGCTTCCCCATATCCCTGCTGACACTGTCGTCATGGGCAATGTAAATCCGGCCGCGGAATTCCGTAACGGCACCCCGGAGTCAGTTTATGCAGCAACTCTGAAAGTTCTTGAAGACTGCAGCAAATACCCGAATTTTGTAATTTCCTCCGGTTGCGATATTCCGCCCCTTTCACCCTGGGAAAATATCGACGCCTTCTTCGCCGCAGTTGAGGAGTTTTATGACGAGTTGGATGTTGAGTCCAGGCAATCGCAGTCTGCCCGGGTTTAAACAAATACAAAAAGTCGACAAAAGCACTTTGAGGACGACAAAAAACGACAGCATGGATATCTGACACAAGTCGACAAAAGACCTGTGCAACACTGAAAAGTGAACTGCACAGGTCTTTCTACGTCGTTGATAATATCGTTAATGAGTTGCTTTGAAAAAGTCAGCTGTTAGGCATTCAACCAGCCGTTACTTATTCAAAATGTGTTCCGGTATCTCCCAGATGCTTTGCATAATAACAGCATTGTCGCGGCCTTGCTCCTGCTGATAGTAAACAGTCAGCAGAGACCCGTCTTTCAACTCTACTGTAGCCGGGAATCCGAGATCAGATGTCGGACCGTCGTCACGTAAAACGTAATCCGTATCCCAGGTTTTGCCATCGTCTTTACTGAACATCACTCTTTGGCCGTATGGTTCAGCGCGATAACCATAAGCAGATAACAAAACGCCGCTGCTATGTCTCATGATATGAGGCGGGGCGCCATGTTCAAGACCTATGCTATGCGGCTTGGAAAAGGTTTTGCCGTTATCGAATGATTCACTTTGATAAGTATTGAAGACATTCGGATTAATGCCATCAACTCTTTTTACTCTGATATGGACAATAATGTCTCCGTTTGGCAGAACTACCGCACTTGGTTCAACTGTCTCAAGAGGTCCATGTTCATCACCGATATTTTCTATGGTTGACAGGTATTCAAAATTACCGTTTTTATTCAGTTTATGACATTCTATTTTTGCCTCGCCGAATGCGGTTCCAATGTACAGGAGACTACCATCTGTCATAACGCAGGGACCATGCGGCGATGAAACGGGAGCTTTTTTCACTTCTCCGAAAGTATAACCGCCATCCTCACTGATTCTGTATGTTGAGCCTAAATATTTTTCTTCAGCGGCTTTTGCGTCAACGCTGTCAAGATAACTCATTATTAAGTCAAACCTTGGATGGTCCGGACGGGCCTTTATATCTTTGTACTGAAAATCCACAGTTGCGTTAAACGACGTCACCATAACCTTGTTGCCCTCAAAAGCAACAATTCCGGCATCTCTGTCATCCAGTGGCGTATCGATTATTACACGCGGGTCTTCCCAGGTCAGCCCTTCGTCCTTGCTGATAAACATAACAGCTTTTCCGAAAGGACAGACATGTTCCACCCTGAAACCGGAAGCAGCCGCCGCCAGGTTCCCATCCGGCAGTCTTGTAACACTGGGCCAGCCGTAGTAATTAAAAGTACTGTCATCGTTTTTATAAACCACACTGTTTTTCACATTAATCTTCTTTGCCATTAATTCATCTCCTTACAGTATGCTCTTGCTTTGAGCTATACAGGACGCGTTGTTCGGTTCAGGATACCATATAAAGACACAGATAGGGCTATATCGCGCCTTTTCTGCAAGTTAGTGCTGGTAAAACTGCATTTTAAAAAATATCACTGATAAACTTCATTGCAGAGCCCTTTGTTAGTTTGTTATAATTTTTGGATAGTCAAAATATTCCAGCACCCGGTAACTAAAGATGTTTTGGAATAATAAAATATTGTTTAAGGGAGAAAGTAGAACGATGGAACACGGGGCTTACAATCCTTACAAAACAGCGCAGCTGCAGTTTGATAACGCAGCTGAAATGATCAATCTGGAGCCGGCAGCGCGCGAGCTGATGCGCCAGCCCAGCATGGAATTTCACTTTACAGTGCCTGTAAAAATGGATGACGGAACGACAAAGATTTTCAACGCTTATCGAATTCAACATAACGCAGCCAGAGGCCCGATTAAGGGCGGCATCCGCTTTCACCCGCTGGAAACAGCCGATACCATCCGGGCTTTATCTATGTGGATGACATGGAAATGCGCTTGTGTCGACATCCCCCTGGGTGGCGGCAAGGGCGGCGTCATCTGCGACCCGCACAGCATGTCACTGAACGAGCAGGAACAGCTTTGCCGCGGCTATGTCCGCCAGATCGTCAAAAATCTGGGGCCGAATATTGACGTTCCCGCTCCAGACGTCATGACCAATGGTCAGCATATGCTCTGGATGATGGATGAATACGAAACCATCGTCGGCGGTCATTACGGCGGCATGATTACCGGTAAACCTGTCGGCATGGGTGGTTCACTCGGGCGTAAAGAAGCAACTGGCTATGGCGTTATCTATTGCCTGGCTGAAGGTCTGAAAAAACTGGGCATCGATATCACAAAAACCAGCCTCAGCATGCAGGGCTTCGGCAATGTCGGCGAATACGCCGCCAGAATGTATTCTGAACTGGGCGGCAAGGTAGTCGCTATCAGCTGCTGGGATAATAAAGACAAAGAATCCTATACTTTCCGTAAGCTTGACGGCATTGATGTCGTGAAAATGGCTGGTATCAAAGACCAGTTTGGTACCATCGATAAAGAAAAAGCTGTTGAACTGGGCTGTGAAATCCTTGCCGGCGATGTCTGGATTGAACAGGATGTTGATATCATTCTGCCGGCTGCTTTGGAAAATCAAATCAACGCCCAGGCGTTCAAGCGCATGAGCAAGCAAGTAAAGGTCATCTGCGAAGCTGCCAACGGCCCGACTACTCCGGATGCTGATGAACTAATCAGAGCTTCTGATATTTACTTGATACCTGATTTCCTCTGTAACGCCGGCGGCGTAACCTGCAGCTACTTTGAGCAGGTTCAGTGCAACATGAACTACTTCTGGCCTTTAGAGGAAGTTCTGGAAAAACTCAAGTTCAAAATGACCACCGCTTTCCATGCTGTACACGATCTGTCGCAGGAGAAAAACCTCTATATGCGCGACGCTGCGTACATTATCGCTATCAGCCGGGTGGCGGAAGCTGTAAAAATGCGCGGTTGGGTCTGATCAAAAACAATTGTAAAAGCGTGGCGGAGGCTCGACGCAGCATCAGGCTGAAGCCCGATGCCGAATCGAATTAAATGCCGACACTGATTATCAGCAACAGCTTGTCAACAGGGGATCGCATTACAGGGGATAGCATTATGGAACGTTATAAAAACGTAGATAAAGACGTTCTGGTCGAGCGGGCCAAAGAATTAGAGTGCCTATACCTGATCGATGAAGCCTTGGCTTCCTCGTTCTTCCCTGCTGTGATGCAGGAAATAGCGAACATTATCCCTGTTGGTTTCAAGAATATGGATTCGTGTATCGTTACCATTGGCTTTGACGGCGAAATATACCGTTCAAAGCCAATGGCAGCGAATGTCGATGAAATTGAAACCCCGATTAATCTAAACGGTTGTGAACGCGGCTATATAAAAGTAGCCTACCCTGTCAATACTTTTCCAGCTGATGAACCTGTTTTTCTGCCGGAAGAAAAAAGACTGCTCCGAATCATCGCGGGCAGGATTGCGGAATCTCTGGTGCACAGGTTCGGCGAGGAATCGGAAAGCTTCAGAAATAAGTGGAAGACGATTCTGGATCTGCTGCAGAGAACAGATAACAAAATGCTGCTTTATGTCTGCAGCCGCATGATCACCATGCTTACCAGCAGACGTCCGGATTTACTGCCTGCTATCTATACTAAAATGGGCTGGGAGGAACACATTCATAAAGGCGAGGTGAACGCACCTTTAAAAATGCTGCCCGATATTGATGTGGTGCGTTTAAGTGGCATTTTATTTGAAGCCGCCTCAGCCTGCATTGATGACCAGAAAATTTATGAAGATATCAACCTCTGGATTTACCAGCGGAAAACATATGATCTAGCCCGTATTGTCAGCAAAAAACACACTGATGCTCACACAATAATCGATGCCTTAAAAAAGTACATCGAAAACGCCAAAACCATTGAAGGCTTTAATGCCGCGACCGACCGCTGGCTGAAGGTGGAGCTGATCCGGCGTTTTCTGACAGAAAATCACAATCTGATCACGACAACTCAGGACCACATTCGAATCGAGAGTTTTTGTGATTTGTTGGCATCTTTTGTCGGTTCTTCCAGTGAGATAGGTAAAATCGGCGGCAAGGGCGCCGGCATCTTCATTGCTCGCGAAATCATTGAAGCCAATAAAGAAAAGCAGCCACTCCTGGGTGATATCAAAACGCCGCGCACCTGGTATATTTCTGCCGAGGAACAGGATAACCTTTTATCAGACAACGAGCTGGTTGAGTTTTATGAACATAAGTACAAGGATATTGTCGAAATCCGTTCAACATACCCACGTATTATTCAGTTATTCAAAAACCTGAGGTTTCCTGCCCACATCAGCAATGCTTTAAGCGAAATCCTTGATTTCTGTACCGATAAGCCGCTGATAATCCGCTCTTCCAGTTTATTGGAAGACCAACTGGATGCGTCATTTTCCGGCAAGTATAAAAGCCTTTTCATTGCCAACTCAGGTACCAAGTCTGAACGCAAAAAGCAGCTGATCGAAGGAATTCTGGAAGTATACGCTTCGATGTATAATCCTGATTCAATCCAATATCGCAAGAAGCGAGGCCTGCTCGATTTCTCGGAGAAGATGGGCATTTTGATTCAGGAAGTCGTGGGACGCAAAGTCGGACCCTACTATTTCCCTTTATATGCCGGCATGGCGTTCAGCTGTAACGAGCTGCGCTGGTCACCGCGGATCCGACGTGAGGATGGCCTGCTGCGTCTTGTTATGGGCTTAGGCACCAGGGCAGTCGATCGGGTCGGCGATGATTTCCCGATACTGATCTCACCTGGTCAGCCCGGTCTGCGGGTTAATCACACTCCTGACGAAATTAAAAAATATTCACCGCAGATGATCGATTTAATTGATCTGGAAAAACGTCAGTTTGCCAGTGTGCCTATCCGTCAGTTAATTAAGCAGTATGGCAATGAAATAACCGGCATCCTTAATGTGGCTTCAATTTTCAAGGAAGATTTAGTTACGATCGCAAATCCTTATACCTCCAATTTCAGCAAAGATGAATTTGTTGTTACTTTCGAGGGACTTTTCAAAAACACCCCCCTACTGGCGAAAATGAAAACTGTTTTAGATGTCCTGCAGGAGAATCTGGGCCATCCCGTTGATATCGAATTTGCCAGTGACGGCGAAAACGTTTACTTGCTTCAGTGTCGGCCGCAAAGCCGGAACCTGGATAACGCACCGGTTGCTCTACCTGCAGATATCCCCCACAGTGACACGATTTTTACCGCCAGAAAGTATGTCTCCAATGGCAAAATCACTGGAATCAAGACAGTAATTTTTGTTGACCCGGCCGAGTATGCAAACCTGAGCAAGCATGAGGATTACATACGCGTCAGCAACGCGGTCAGCGAGCTTAACCGCACCCTGCCGCGACGCAGCTTTATCCTGATGGGTCCCGGTCGCTGGGGCAGCCGCGGTGACATTAAACTGGGCGTACCGGTTACGTATTCAGATATAAACAATACCGCGATGCTGATTGAGGTTGCCGCAAAAGAATCACGCCACCAGCCGGAGCTTTCCTTTGGCACCCACTTTTTCCAGGATCTGGTCGAAGAAAACATTAAGTACCTGCCCTTGTATCCGGACGACGATGATGTTGTCTTCAAGCGGGCTTTCTTCAATAACAGCAGGAATTCTCTGCCTGGAATCCTGCCCGATTATGCCGACCTTGCCCATGTAATCAAGGTGATTCAGGTGGAAGAAGAATTCTACGGCAAAAATTTGTTTGTGCTGATGAACGCTGATTTAGAGAAAGCCATGGCTTTCCTCGATAAGCCTGTAGATGAAACAGAAGCAGCCGAGACGCCTGGTGGTGTTGATCTTGCGCCCGAAACCTCGACCGATGGCTGGCAGTGGCGCTACTACATGGCAGAAAAAATTGCCCTGAAGCTTGATATGGAGGCTTATAATGTCAAGGGAATCTACCTGATCGGCAGCACTTGCACAGGTACAGCAAAGCTCTGCAGTGATATCGATTTACTGATTCACCTGAATGCGACTCCGGAGCAGCAGGAGGAGCTGGATGCCTGGCTGCACGGCTGGAGCCTGGCCCTTGCTGAAATGAACTACCTGAAAACCGGCTACGAAACTGACGGCCTCCTGGATATCCACTACGTCACCGACCAGGATATCAAGGACAACACCTCTTACGCCATTAAAATCAACTCACCATACGACCCTGCTTACAAGCTGAGGGTAAGGTGAGTGAGCACAAACCGACAGATAAAAGACTTGGTCACAATAAGCAGAAATGCCAACTACGAACAACTTAGACGCCGTGACTGCACCGCATTAATTCGGTATAGTTATAAAGCACCAGATAAATATAGTTATATAGCACCAGATAAATATGATTAATATAAAGCCGGGAGGCGAAAGGAAGTAATAAAATGCCAGAAACACACAAAGTCGAATCAATCGCGGAACTCCAAAGCATGAAGTCTATCTTCTCATTGGAGGGCAAAGTAGCACTGGTCACAGGCGGTTCTGGAGGCATCGGACGTTCTACAGCAGCCGGCTTCGCCGAATTAGGCGCCAATGTCATGCTGATGGACCTGCCAAGCCAGGAGGAAAAGCTAAAGCAATATTGTCAGGAAATCAATGAGCGTTACGGAACTGAAGCAGATTACGTCCTTGGCGACGTCAGTGATGAAGCTTCTGTAAATGCCTTCGTTCAGAAGACAGTCGACCGTTTCGGCGGCATTGATGTGCTGCACAACAACGCTGGTGTTTCAATGGGCGGCACCACCAAGATTGAAACAATGCCAATTGAGAAATGGCAGCGCGAAATCGACATTAATCTGACCGGTATATTCATCGTCGGTCGCGCAGTAGCCAATGTCATGAAGGCTCAGGGCCGCGGCGGCAGCATAATCAACACTGCCTCCATGTCCGGCCGCGTCGTCAACACAGAAGCAGCCTACTGCACATCCAAGGCAGGAATAATCCACCTTACCTCCTGCATGGCCGTCGAATACATCAAAGACAACATTCGCGTTAACAGTGTAAGCTTTGGCGGTGTGCTTTCCGGCCTGCACGAAACTTTCTGCAAAACACCTGAAGCACTGGCCGCACGCTATGCCATCCTGGACGAGAAAACCCCGATCGGCCGCCTCGGTACCCTCTCCGAAACAGTCGGCCCGGTTATGTTTTTGGCAACAGACCTTTCCAGCTATATGACCGGTGCAGACCTTCTGGTAGACGGAGCATACGCGATTGAAAGATTCTAGGAATATTTAGATTGAGGGGAAGGGAATAGAGTCGATACATGCGTAATCAAATCCAGTGCTGAAAGCAGTGCTGAATTCACTCAACATATAGGATCGGGTAGGAAACACGACCATTATTTAGCCGGGACCTATCGAGTAGGAACGAGGAATTACAACCCGAGCCTTTAAGAGCCGGACTGACATTCTCCAGTCATCCGGCTCTTGCTATCCCATCACAAGCTTTAAGCCTAAGGCATCTCACCCAAGAGTTATCTGAAGTCTTGCCAATTGCAAGACTCTCCGGCGTTGTTCATCTCGTAGAAAGGCGCCTCGTGTTGTCCGGTAGGACTCCGAGTCGCCTTTTACTATCAAGTGTTTTCTGTCTCTCTCAAGACGGCGTCAGGCAGTCTCCTTTTTGGTCAGCTTTCCGCTTCGGTTTGTGTCGGTGCTTATTGCCGCCAAGATTCAAAGATCTGTCAGCAAGAACTTAACTGTTATTTCTTATAGTCAGCACGGGTAATGGTATCAATAACCTTCGGGACACGGTTTTCATTGATAGCCAGGAACTGAAGGTTCAGAGGCATTAAACGGATTATTAAAATGGGAACAATAGCCTTTCGTGTCCACTCCTCAGTTCTTGTTCCTGTGACCTATTTCACGGAATACGAGCAGCTCTCCTATTACATAAATATCAATACCCAAAACAAATTTAAACGCTCAAACATGTTCTGTTATATCTAGTATAATAAGACCCATGTATACTCATTTCACTTTTAAAATATAACCATGGAGGCATGCAATGAAAATTCTCGATATTAAGAACTGGATTCCTGAAGTGCGTGATGTTGCTTCGGAACTTTTCACGGTTGATAATGCTGTTGTGATAGATCAGCTTGTTTCCGGTTTGGATCAGGATCTGACTGGTATTGCAGCTAAAATGGATGAAAATGATGCGCTTGCGAAATCGATCGCTGAAATGCAAATATCAAATGATTCTGCTCTTGCCAGCTTGCTCGCAGCTGCCATTGCCGCAAAGCGTGCCGGCATTTATCCTTATTACTTAAGCACTGCGATCGCGCTGGTTCTCCTTGACTCGGCTGAAGCACCCTGCGACGCCCAGAGCGGTCCAGTTGATACCTGTAATGCTACAGATATTGATTTGACCTCGATTATCGACGAATCGCTGTTTACTCATTTCCAATTAAAGAATGAGCCTGAACTCAGGCACCTGATTCGCAGACAAATTGCAGCCATAAAAGAAAAAGGTCTTGTTCTGCCGAAGCCGGATGATTATGCAAAAATCAAGCAGGCTTATGAACTTGGCTTTCTTTATGAGGGTGTATACAGAGGCTGTGCTCAGTGTGTTTTAGCCTCATTGTTTGATGTCACAGGCAACGCCAATCCGGCAGTATTTCGTACAGCAAGCTCTATGGGGGGCGGCAGTGCACTTTGCGGCGACGGATCCTGCGGCGCCTACAACGGCAGCATAATGGAGATCGGGATGTATGTAGGCAGGCGTCTGGAGAACATCACAGGTGATCAAGCCGAAAAAGATAAATCGGTTGCCATGTGTCAGGTTGTACACGACAACTTTATCCATACATATGGTTCTGTCATTTGTCGTAATATTCATGAAAGCATTTTCAACCGCGCCTATGTTCTGCGCAATCCGGAAGATCGTGCGGCTTTCCCTGATGCCGGAGCCTATACGGAAAAATGCAATACTGTAGTCGGCATCGCCAGCGCCTGGACAATGGAGCAATTGATTCTTAATGATTTCGCGTGATATTGGTAAAATTGCTCTACAGTAAACTAAAGTCAGAAAAATATATGCATTTGGAGGATAGTATGAAAGCACTAGTCAAGTATGCACCCGGTCCTGGAAACATGGGAATTCGCGAAGTTGAAGAACCGCATGCGGGTCCCGGCGAGATTAAAATCGAAGTGAAGATGGCCGGCATCTGTGGTTCCGACTTGCACATTTACCATAGTGATATCCAGGTTCCGGTCCGCCCGCCAGTCACCACCGGCCATGAATTTTCCGGTGTCATCACTGAAATCGGCGAAGGAGTAACCGGCTTCAAAGTCGGTGATCCTGTAGTTTCGGAAACAGCATATTCCTACTGCGGCGTTTGTGATTACTGCCGTGAGGGCTATTACAATTTGTGTGTTGTCCGCAAAACTCTTGGTTACTGGTTCAACGGCATCTTTACCAAATATACTGTTGTACCGGCGGGTCGAGTTCACCATATCCCGGAGGGTATTTCTTTTACAGCCGCGGCTATGACAGAACCATTGGCTTGTGTCGTGCACGCAATTTATGACCTTTGCTCCATTCGCGGCGGCGAAACGGTTCTGGTTTCCGGGCCAGGGGCCATCGGTCTTATGGCAATGATGGTTGCCAAAGCCCAGGGCGCTGTCATAATCGTCAGCGGCACCAACGTCGATCAGGAACGGCTTGAATTGGCAAAAGAACTGGGTGCTGACTACACTGTAAACGTTCAGGAACAGGATCTTGTTGAATTCTGCCAGAACCTGACTAATGGTTACGGCGTTGATGTTGTCCTTGAATGTTCCGGCGCCGGCCCTGCTGTTAATTCTGGTTTGAAAGCCATCAAGAAGCTGGGTTACTTCTGTCAGATCGGCCTGGCAGGTAAAAGTATTGACTTTGATATCGAGACCATCAACTACAAAGAACTTGTTTTCCGCGGTTCCATGGGATCCCGCGCTCATAGTTGGGAATATGCGTTGAAGCTGCAGGCTCAGAAAAAAGTCAATCTTGAACCGCTCGCAACAATTACTAAACCCATCACGGAATGGGAAGAAGCTTTCGACCTTTTTGAGAAAAAAGCCGGTCTGAAGATAATGCTTACACCCGTGGATTGATTGCTGTTACATATTGCAAAGCGCCTGCCGGTTAATCCGACAGGCGCTTTGCTTTACTTAATAATTATCTGCTGTTTTGATTATCAGTTTTTACTATTGCTTTCCCACTTGCTCCTGTTTTGTGTACTTAGCTGAAGCTTCGCAAAAGACTAAGCTTCACTAGAAATCACACAACTTAAGCGCCGAGGTAAGCTTCCTTGATTTGCGGGTTGTTTTCCAGGTTTTTGCTGGTATCATGCATGATTATTTCGCCAATCTGGAAGACGTAGCCGCGATTTGAGGAACGCAAGGCAATGTTGGCATTTTGTTCAACGAACAGAATTGTCAGGCCCTGCTGACGGTTTATTTCCCTGATCGCCTCAAATATTTCACTAACGATTATCGGGGCCAGCCCAAGGGAAGGTTCGTCAAGCAACAGCATCTTGGGATCGTTGAGCAGTGCGCGGGCTATAGCCAGCATTTGCTGCTCACCGCCGCTCAGGGTTCCGCCCATCTGATTGGTACGTTCTTCCAGTCTGGGGAAGAGTTTGTAGATGAACTTAAGTTTTTCGTCAATCATCTTCTTGTCTTTGCGACGGACATAGGCGCCAATCGCCAGGTTTTCCCGGACTGTCAGCTTTGAAAAGATATGACGGCCTTCGATGACCTGGGATAGTCCCATAGCGGTGATTTTGTGACCGCCCATTCTGGTGATGTCCTTACCGTCAAAATTGATCTGGCCCTGAATACCGGAGGTGGGAATCAGGCTTGAAATCGCCTGCATCGTTGTGGTCTTACCGGCACCATTGGCGCCGATCATTGTGACCATTTCACCTTCATTGACTTCCATGTTTATACCTTTGACGACATGGATATTGCCGTATGAATAGTGGAGATCATGAATTTCCAACAACGCCATTATTACTCACCTCCCAGATAAGCTGTGATAACATCCTGGTTCTTCTGGATAGTACCCGGTGTGCCTTCTGCCAGCTTTTCTCCATAGTTCAGAACGAAGACAAAGTCAGCAACACCCATCATCAGCTTCATGTCATGCTCAATCATCATAACGGTAATACCCATATCGATGATTCTGCGCAGCAGTGCATCCAGGTCCTCTTTTTCTTTTGGGTTCATACCGGCAGCCGGTTCGTCAAGCAGAATCAACTTAGGTTTGCTGGCTATACCGCGTACGATTTCCAGACGGCGCTGATCACCATACGACAGTGAGCCGGCTTCATCATCGATGCGGTTCTCCAGATTAACACGAGCCAGCAGTTCGATAGCATTCTCACGAGCCTTCTTCTCTTCTTTCCTTTCGGATGGCGAACGAAGAATGCTGCCCAGCAAAGGGCCATCCAGGCGCGAGTGCATACCAACAAGAACGTTATCAAGCACGGACATTTTCTTAAACAGGTTGATAACCTGATAAGTGCGGGCAATACCGGCTTCATTAATCTGATAGCCGCGCATTCCGGTTATGTCCCTGCCATCAAAGATAACTTTACCTTCGTTAGGTACATATACGCCGCTGATCAGGTTCAGCAGAGTGGTTTTGCCAGCTCCGTTAGGTCCGATCAAGCCAGTAATTTTGCCTTCCGGAATCTGAACAGAAACGTTATTGACGGCCGCCAGACTGCCGAATTTTAATGTTAAGTTTTCTATCGACAGAATCATGTTAAGCCTCCTGTTCCGATTTCGGTTGCGAATCACGCTTAGTTTTGATTCGCTGTACTATTTCTTTGAATTTGCCGTAGATGCCGCCGGGGAGAACAAGGATGACGATTAGCATCAGTGCACCATAGATGAACATTTGATAACGTTCAGCAGAACGTAAGCCCTCGTTCAACAAAGTAACACTGACAACACCGACAATCGGGCCCCAGAAGCTGCCCGTGCCGCCAAAGAGCAGCATAGTCAGGAACATAACGGACTGTTTATAAACAAAAGTATCGGGGCTGATGTACTTAGTCAGGTGGGCGTACATGCCGCCTGCATAACCCGTATAGAAAGCACTTACAGCAAAGGCAATTACCTTGAAACGGGTTACATTGATACCCATACCATCTGCCGCGTGAGCGTTTTCACGGATAGCGATCATCGCGCGACCGGTTTTGGAATCAATAATTCTGGACTTCACAATCAGCAGGAGAACAACAACTATCAGCGCATAATAATAAAAGCGAATATAGGTGTCGAGCTCAAAACCAAATAAGCTGATCGGAACTGTATGAAGTCCGAGGAAGTTGCCGGTTACCTTATTAGGTGATTGCGCTACCAGCTGGAATACGATTTCGCCGAACGCGATTGTAGCCAGCGCCAGGAAGTGAAACTTCAGGCGTGTAGCAGGGTAAGCAATAACGATACCAATCAGCATAGCTGAAACCGCGCTGATTATCATCGCGAAGAAAACCGGAACATTCAGATAAGTATTAAGCATGACGGAGCCGTATGCACCGATAGCAAAATAAGCTGCGTGTCCCAATGATATCTGACCTGAATAACCGAATACTACGTCAAGTCCCGAAACCGCGACAATGTAAAGCAGTGCGAAGTTTATGATCAGAATGCCGTAGTTATAGCCGACCATTTGCAGGAGGGGCGGTAGCGCCAGCAAAGCAACAATTAAAACAACTCTACTGACATTGGACATATTTTTTAACATACCTGTAGACATCTTTCCCCTCCTATTCCGCGATTGCCCGCTCATTAAAGATACCGGTAGGCTTGACGAACAGGAAGATCAGAAGCAGAGCATAGGCCACAAGATCTTTATACGCCGAACTTACGTAGGAAGCCGTCAGGGTTTCAATGATACCAAGCAGTGCGCCGCCAAGGAGCGCGCCGTACATGTTGCCGAAGCCGCCGATAACGGAACCGGCAAAGCCTTTACGACCAATTGTGGCGCCGAGCGTAGTGTAGACGCCGTAAACCGGTCCTATCAGCATGCCGCCGAGACCGGCGATAGCTGCTGAAATACCCCAGGTGAGAGCCGTTGTCATGGATGGGTTGATACCGCAGGCTTTGGCAGCCATGGAATCCATGGCTGAAGCGCGCATGGCAACCCCGAAGATTGACTTCTTCATAAAGAAGTGGAGCGCTACCATGACGACAACCGAGAGAATAATACAAAATGCTGCTTCAGGTTGAATGCTGATTCCTGCGATCTTGAGTGAAGGAATTTTGAAAATCGAGGGGAAATAAAGAATTCTTGTTCCCCAGGTCAGCATTGCGCCGTTTTGCAGTATGTAGGAAATCGCTATTGTAGCCAGGACGATGTAAACGCCCTGGGCTTTATTATCGAGCAGACGTTTAATAACGCCTTTTTCAATCAAAACACCAAGAAGAACTTCAATTGCAATAACCAGAATAAAGGAAACTGCAAATGGCCATTTAAACAGGCCAAAGAATGTATAACCAAGGAATGCGCCGATTGTCAGAATATCGCCTTGTGAAAAGTTCATTAATCCTGAAGCGCGATAGATCAGAGCATAACCTAGCCCGATCAATCCATAGATACATCCTATTACTAAACCGGAAATCAAGACTTGCGCCAGCACGTCATTCTCCCTCCCAGAATCCATTTGGAATGTTCGTTCAAGAATCCGCACCACGATAGGCATTGCATGACCTGAAAGAACCCGGCACAAGCAAGCTTGCTTTAGCACCAGCTTTACTTGTGCCGGGTTATTATGGATTCATTGTGTATGACTGTCTATGACCTTTAGGTCAGAGCAGTACTGAAATTACTTAGCCTTTCAGCTTGTCGTAACCGCCGTCTTTGATCCAGGTGGCGAGGTCATTGTACTTGCCATCCAGAACGATGAAGCCGCCGATTGTACCATGCAGACCTTCGCGGTCGCCCTGGGTAAAGTCGAGGTTGCCAACCAGCGCGGGCAGGCTGTTAATTGTGCCGAGGGCAGCGTTGATGTCTTCGCTCTTGTTGCTCTTGGCTTTTTCAGCTGCGGCAGCAATTGTGTTGATGGCGTCATAACCGCGGTAAGCGCAGTCATGTGTAGGCATTCTGCCGTGGGTTTTTACGAAGCTTTCCAGGAATTTACGGATTTCGGGTTTGTCGCAATCTTCAGGTTTGGCATAGGTAACGTAAGGATATACGAAAGCAACGTTATTGGAAGCGGCACCGGACATTTCGATGGCGTCTGTGGCATAGGGCTCTTTAACCAGTGCGAGGCCTTGATAACCGAAGGAGCGCAGCTGCTTAATGAATGAACCCTGGGCAGAACCGTGTGAGCTCATCATGA
>CAZOMW010000019.1:1049-23712 GCA_964581135.1 uncultured Oscillospiraceae bacterium | reverse complement strand
TTATCCTCCAGTAATTAATTGTAGCGTCTTTCGTTTAGCTTCACAAGTCAGCGACGGCCGGCTTGCTGCGGCCGGCTGTGCGGTTCATGATGTGCTGTACCATGTGCGGCTGATGAGTCTTACTCCGGGACATTCAAGTCTGGTTCCTGATTTGATTTCAGCCAGCGGTACAATTACAAAATTCCGTTCCTGCATGCGTGGATGCGGCAGGGTCAGACGGGGCGTATCCTGTTGCAGCTCGTCGTAAGTAAGAATATCTATATCGAGGGTGCGTGGCCCCCAGCGTACAGTTCGAACTCGCTGCCGCTGTTTTTCAATTCTTTGGCAGACATCCAGAAGACAAAAAGGAGAAAGTGTTGTGCGAATCTGAACTACAGCATTGTAAAAATCCGGCTGCTCCGTTAGCCCCCATGGCTCGCTTTCATAAAGTGAAGACACTTTGATTATTTCAACTTCCGGTTCTGCGGCTAATAAATCCAAAGCGGCCTGAAGATGTTCCCGGCGGTCGCCCTGATTTGAGCCAAGCGAAAGATATACCTCAGCCATACTGCTTCCGGGTACGGTAAATACATGCTCCCATAGAATCAAAAGTACCTGTTATCGGTGCGTTTGGCTTGCGAACCGTAACCAGAACACCGCTAATCTGCTCAAAACCAGATAGAAGGCGTTCGGCAATGACACCACACAAACGTTCCACCAGATTATAAGTCTCGTTGGCGAAAACCTCACGGATAATATCGTAAGCTTCAGAATAATTTACGGTATCCGTCAGAAGATCTGTCTTCGAGGCCTTGATTTCCGGCAGTTCCAGCTCAACATCAACGATGAAGACCTGACCATATTGTTTTTCCGCCTCATTAACGCCTGTATGACTAAAGAACGACATACCAGCCATTAGGATTTTATCGGGCATTTCAGTTACCGCCTTTCCGCCAGAGCACATCCATGACTCTGGTCACATCCGCGATTTCGGCAACATCGTGGACACGAACAAAATCAGCACCGCTGATAATTGAATAGCAAACGGTAGCAGCCGTTCCCAGTAACCGCTGGTCAACGCTCCGTTCGCCAAGAATATGGCTGATTAGACGTTTTCGCGAAGTGCCGTGCAAAACAGGCAGTCCGAATTCTGCCAGAACATGACTGTTGCGAAGAATATCAATTGATTCTTCAGAGGTCATCGAAAAACCGACTCCCGGATCCAGCATCAGGTTTTCCTTACTAATACCGGCGTTTGCCGCCAAGTCAAGGCTTACTGCCAGATACTTTTTCATGCGACTGCCCCAGTCTTCGCGATCAAGCTCGCGCTCAGAATCAGTAAGGAATTCCGAAGGCAAGCCGGCGTGAAACATCAGTACTGCTCCGGCATCGCTGCGGGCAACAACTCCAGCCATTCCGGAATCAGAACGCAGACCGCTGATATCATTGATAATACTGGCTCCGGCTTCCAGAGCAACCGCTGCAGTTGCGGCTTTAGTCGTATCAATCGAAACAGGTATGGCAAATCGTTCATTTATGGCCGCGATTACAGGGACTACTCTGGCCGTTTCCTCATCAGCAGAAACCGGTGAAAAACCCGGACGGGTTGATTCACCGCCAATATCAATTACATCAGCACCGCCGGCGATCAGCCTTTCCGCCTGCCGCAGTGCATCGTCCAGTTTGAAAAACCTGCCGCCGTCAGAAAAAGAATCAGGTGTCGCATTCAGAATTCCCATAATGTAGGTTTTGCTGCCCAGCGGAAACCTATGATCACGAGCCCGGAAAACACCATAGGACATCGATGGCGGTCTGATTGAGCCTGCTGAAGATGCTTCTGACTTATTGGCTGATCCTGCTGCCGTCTCAAACTCTGACCGCATATTAACCGCCAATTCTGTTGCGGCGGTTGATCAGAGTCATAGCCTCTGCCCGTGAGCGGGCGTCGCTCTTACAGAGGCCGCGCAAGGCCGAGGTTACAGCCCTGGAACCAGGCTTTTTTATTCCCCGCATAGTCATGCAAAGGTGCTCGGCTTCTACAACCACGGCGACACCCAGTGGATCAACTGCCCGGACAATTGTGTCAGCAATCTGTGACGTAAGTCGCTCCTGCACCTGCGGCTTCTTCGACATGACATCGACGATTCGGGCGATTTTACTCAATCCAAGGATTCTGCCGCCAGATGGAATGTAAACAACATGTGCAAGACCGGTAAACGGCAGCAAATGATGCTCACACATCGAATAGAAAGGAATATCGCCTACAAGAATCATCTCGTCATTGTCTTCTTCATGAAAAACCCGGAAATGATCTTCAACATTAGCATGTATGCCCGAGAAAATTTCCCTGCACATCCGTGCTACACGCTTAGGTGTATCAACAAGACCTTCACGGTTCGGATCCTCGCCGATCGCCAGCAATATCTCTTCAACTGCCCTCTCAACACGCGGCATATCTACTTCAAATGTGTCCGGACATAAAATATCAACCGATTCTTTATTTATCCGCTTCTCATGTGCAGCTTTATTCTTATCGCTCATTTCACCGGTGCGTTCGTTACCATCTGGTTTTATGGTTGTCATTTATATAAACTCCCCTTTTACTTGTCCGTGCCGTATTTTCGCTCCAGCACCTGTTTGCGGTAAGCCATTGGTGTCATCCCGACGTGTTTGCGGAAAGCGGCGTTGAACCTCTGCGGACTTGAAAACCCTACCAGTTCTGCAATGCCGCTGACCTTCATATCACGCTGTTCAAGCAATTTGCAGGCCCGGTTTACCCGAACCTGCATCATAAATGCCATCGGACTCATTCCGGTTTCTTCCCTGAAAGCGCGGGTGAAATATCCCTGGCTGAGAAATACATAACCGGCTATATCAGCAACTGAAATGTCACGATCATGATTTTCAACAATATATTCACGGGCAATTTTTACAAGTTCACGGGCCTTACCGGTGCGGACACGCAGGCTTTCTTCCCACTCTTCCCGCAAACCACGCGCCAGTATGACTAGCAATTCAACAGCCAGCAGCTGCATCATCAATTCCTTACCAAATGCTTCGTTGCGGCTCTCATTCAGAATCCGCTCCATCAACGTCGCGATTTCACGTCGACTGCGGCCTTTAATCTGAATCATCGGGTCGTTTTCCCGCGAGCCAGCATCGTCAGGCTTTTCGGAACCATAAGCAAAGTTAAGAAACTGTTCGATTGTAGCCGGCGCTATATCAGTGGTACGCTTAATCTGTCGGCTGGACATTGCCGCGCCGGCGCGGCTGTTTGCCTTATCAGCCCCGGCTTCGAGCTCCGAAGGATTACGTGTAAACCCAAAATATACAACCATCATGTCAGCATAGCCATCCGGAATCCGGACAACATGCGTCATATTCGGCCTGATAATAACCGCACCGCCGCGTTCTACCATGAGCTTGCGACCGTTTACCTCAAACTCAGCTTTGCCGCTGCGAAGATACGTCAGCTCATGATATTCATGTCTACTTGGATCTGTCGCGACTGTACCCTTTTCAAAGCTGCGTTCAATGCCCTTGAAAACAACCGGGATTGATCCCGCAGCGCTGAGCAGTCCTTTTTCGAATGTCGGCAGTAAGTCTTCTAACATATTAATCACCTGTCGCTATAATATCAGAAAGCAACAGGTGATTAAAGAATTTACATTGATAATTGCTGTAAACAGCCGATTTGAGCAGTTTCACGCTTTTTGTCAGCTTCAGCAGCGGAGAAATACCTGACCCGACTTTAACTACGAATCCAAAACAGGGTCGTTAACCGGCACAAGTTTAATCAGGCAGCTCGCTTCAGCTATCGCCAGAATTCGAGCCTCTGCAGCACTGACTGCAAGACAGACAAGCGGAGCGTCCGCCTGTTGACCTGCCACAGCAGAAATTGAATTGCTGTCATTATCATCCTTCTTCAAAATTGCCGTAACTTTTATGGCTGGCAGCATTTCAGGGAGCATAGAACTAAAATTATCGTCTCCGTTCACATTACTGCTGCCCCGTGAAACAAGGTGAATATCAACCAGATTCCCTGCCGCCAGCCAGAATCCGTTAGCATTCTCCGCCTGAAGCCTTAATGTATAGAGACGGCAACCGGGAGCAGCATCAGGATAGGCAATTCCAGCCGGCTGAGCTCTCAGCCAGTTATCATGCACGACTTGTCCAGCAGCAAGCGGATGTAATAAAGCTTTGCCAACTGCACTGTCCACTGTTCGCAAGGCAGAAGCGCTTACCGCCTCAGCTTGAATTTCTATAGTTTTCAGGTCCTCAGGCTGCAGGATACTGCCTGCGGTCAGATCATGACGCATGACTACGATTTCAGTTGTCGCCGGATCAGGCCGACCCTTTCCGATTATGACGGATAACGTGACGAGCAGCGCTGCCAGCGCTACGGCCATAATAAATTGTTTTCTCCTTGTCATTGTCCTCCCTTTCCGGGCACGTTCGATCGAAATCGAATCAGTTGAAAGCATGATTGCTATAACGAACCATTTTGAGACAGTCCTGGTCGAGAACAAATTCCGTCCGTTACGAATTCAGTCGAGAACCAACTCGATCCGTTCTCTGACTCTGCATTCCTGACTATCGTTGAATAGCCAAACAGCCACAGCTGATATTACGGGCATGTCTGCCTGACGATTACCACTTAGCCAATGCCCGGCTGGCTCAGGCCGTTTACTTGTTGTAAATTCTATACTCAGCGACTTCAAATCTGCGTTCAGCCTGGACTCTGCCATATTCCGGTTTATTTGCTGACTAATGAGATTGCGTGCCAATGACTGATCCAAAATCAGCCTGCCCAGCGAAAGCTGCTCAGTGGAAACTGCTTTATAGGCAGCAGGGAGGCTGGCTTCCAGTATTGAGCGGCAGGCCTCGACTCTCAGAATCTGCAAATTGTAATTCATAGCGGTTTTCAAAAGCGGCAGCACCAATAAAACAAAGAACGCGAAGGAAGCAATTACCAGGCCAACAGCACCTCGCCTGTTCCACTGAAGCAAAACTTCTCGCCGTCTATGTAGAAACATAACTGCTTGCCTGCTTTTCTTAGCTGCCGTTGCCTCCCGGCTAAACTGAACTTTTGCAGTTTTTTGGCTATGCTTTATCACCACTGCTCACCGGCTGCCGTAATAATTTTGCGGCAGGTTACAGTTCGCTTGAAGCTGTATGAAACTTGCAATATTTTTGTCGTCAGATTGGGCGAAACTCTTTTTTCAGCCTTTACCGCCTGAACTGTCAGAGTCAGATCATTACCAAACAGAGCATTAGGGGGAGCTGTCAGCTTTGTGACAGTGAAGCCCAGTTGCTTCAATTCATTGCCTAAAGCGTTCAGCTGGCTGCCAGATAAGCCGCCACCTGCATCCATACGTCTGACATAGTCCTGACAAAGCATGTCAAAGGAAAGACGCTGGAATAGCGGCAGCACGAGCAAAAACAGAGCAATTGCCAATATTGTCAGGAAGACCGCGACCGCGACACCTGTTATGGCGTGATCAATCACTTGCTACTCCTTCCATTACTCGCTTAGTTGAAAATATCCGCCGCCATATTGTTCCACCAGTTTGTCAGCTGGGCAAGAACATTGGCAGCAAATACCTGTAAACCCGGTATCACGATAACCACAGCAATGATGATGCCAGCAGCAATTCCTATCACTTCATTAAGACCGAAACCTGATTTTTCGCGAAACAGTTTCTCTCGCTTTCTGCTCACATTCAATCTGGTTTCTGCTTCAGATCCTATTTGGGATAAAATTGATCTGCTGCGACTTAACCTCACCCCAATTAGAATCCTGGACATGCTGAGAAGACGATACGGTGAGTTCATGAAAACCTCCTGTTTGTATCTGGCTGATAGCCTGCTAAAGCGATATGCAAGAATAATTGTTTTAACCAAAGACATTATTAAGGGCACTGACAGCTTGATAGATCATTGGCATAAGAAACAGCAGCAAGGTTGGAAGCATGAGCAGTATGGCAGCAATCAACAAACGAGTACGGACAGTTTCACTTTGTTTTTGTAACAATGAAAAATATCTGGTAAATAGTAGTGCTTCAGTACGTTGGAATGATCTGCCAGCTGTACCGGTTACCAGCAGCTGTCGCAGCTGGGTACCCAATGTCTCTACATCTTTTCCTGCCTGCAGTCTCCTAAGCTCACCTATAGCCTGATCAAGATCAAGAGTCAGGCTGTAGCGGCCGACAAAACGAATCAGTAACGGTTTAACCAGGGGATCGTCGGTGGCTTCATGAAGTCCTTGCAAAACGTCTGTAGGCTTGATACCCGCGGCAATCTGATTGTCAATAAAACGGTAAATTTTATAAAAAGAGCGCTCAACTACATTGCGTCGCAGCACAATTTTTCTTTCCAGCCGTGTATTGGAAAAGGCTATTAACATTACAGCTATCAGTAAACGCTGAATTCCCGGAAGTTTAAATACAATCCCTATGGTTACTGTTCCGATAAATATGTAAAACTGCGAACGCAGGTAAATCTGTAGAGCATCAGGTCGTTCGTCCCCTGCCTGTATCATTCTTCGATGCTGCTTTTCCAGAAACAGACCGAATGTCCGATTGCGTTTTACCCACCTTTGCAAACGGGAAACCGATCTGTTACGACTGACCGAAGGTGCCGGTAAAACCTGTCGTAATCTGGGATCCAACTGGACAACTATCACGGGCATGATTTGATAAATAAGCCAGATACTGACAATTAATACAGGCACCGCAGTGATTATAATTCGATTAGTCATCTGAACTCCTCCTTTCCTGTCAGCCTAATCAGTTGTATTCCCCTTTAAGGAAATATGTCGTCAGTTTTTTCCTATTTTCATTTTTGGTCAACGTGTTTGCGAATTAACAGAGCCGTATAAAATCAGACCGGTCAGGTACAACAGAATCGAAAAACCTAAGCAGAACCAGCCGATACTTGTTGTGAGAAAAAAGGAACGTGTCGCTGGATCGCGCAACAATATGATTGCGTACAAAAGCGGTGCAGCGATCAGAATTACTGCGGTAAGCCTTCGGTCACGTGCTGAACTGATTCGCCGTCGAACATATTCCTCTTCGATCCGGTTCATCTGCAGTTCCAGTGAATCCATCAAGGCAGCTATGTTACCGCGGTAGCGAAAATTGAATCGGACTGCCGTGACGAAGTCCTGGAACTGTTCCTGGTCACTGCTGGCTTGAAAAAGCCTGAGAGCAGAATCAATCGGCATGCCGCCCTGAATCCGGGTTACCAGTGCATCTACGTAAGACAGCATTGGTTCTTCCAGGCCCGATTCGCAGCTTCGTTCAAATGCGAACAACAGGTCTTCACGCACCTGACACCACCTGTTCAAAAGGGTAATCAAAGCCAGTGTCTGTTGACGAATTAATGGCTGGCGGCCAGAGCGGTATCCAGGCATGACTGTTCTCCTCCGTTTTCGGGTTGGTGAGCTCGATGATCTCCACTAATTTGAAGTCCTGAAGATAAACCAGACAATCCAGGCCACGAAGCAGCATTCGGCGCATAAGGTTTTCGCTTTCTTCCGGCGAGGCAGCACGGGCAAGTGAAAGGATACGGTCGATCGCGTCAGCAGCGCTTTCTGCGTGAATTGTGCCGAGGCAGCGATGTCCGGAATAGGCGGCGCGAATGAACTCTGCAGCCTCGCCACTGACTATTTCACCTATGCAGTAGGTATCAAGCGACATTGTTAAGCCATCGGCCACCAGATCACGCAATGTTAAAACCCGCCCGCCTTCATGCGGTTTCTTAATCCTCTGTAGCAGGCAATATGGTTTTTCCGGATAGAGCTCACTGTCGCTTTCAGCAATCAGCACCCTTTCCATTGCTGGCATTGCCTCAATAAACGCACGTAAAAGAGTGGTCTTGCCGGCTGCTCCTTTACCACAGAACAACACTGATTTCCCGGAAGCAGCCAGCTCAGACAGCACTCTGCTGCTTTCAGCAGTCAGCATGCCCATTTGTTCCAGGTCATCCAGATGCCAGGATTTACGGCGATGCTTGCGGATACTGATTGTTGGTCCATTCAGACTGCGCGGCGGTACTGTAACATTGATCCGAAGCCGTCGTTGCTCATCGGTTACGCGGCAGTGGCTGTCATTCTCATTGATCAGACCGCCATTACGAATCACCACTAAACGACAAAAAGTATCATAGGTGCGAGCATCAGCGAACCTTGTTGGAATCGCTTCTCTTATTCCGTTCCGCTTGACGGTGAATTCATAATATCGGGTACCGTCGACATCGGAAATCGATTCATCTTCAATTAACGACTGAAGCGGGCCATAACCAAAAAGGAAATCCATGACTTCCCGAATCAGGTCACCGCTAACTATACCGGCACGCTCACGCTCCTTTTCCGCAGTCTGCATAATCAAATGCTCCAGAGCCGAGTTGTTTGAATTACCGGCAGCTACATCAGCAACCAGTCGCGGATTTGTGCTCAGAATCTGGTTGCAGATCAGTGGCACAAGATCACTTGAACTCAAAGAAGTGATCTGATTTCTGCTGGAATTACCGCATAAGGCCGGCGCGAAATAGCTGGCGTATTGCTCGGCAAGCTGTGCGTGCGAAGTCACCAATGGCATAACGAATTACCTCCTTGCTTTATTGCTGTAGGAGCTGATTAATCCCAGCCTGCGCAGCACCTGATCCAACTCATCAGCCATAACAGAACGTCGGAGTTTGATCCTGGGAACTTTACCTCGAATTCCTGCCTGAAGCTGTTTGCTTGTAATGCTGCCGGCAAGTAATCCTCCGCATAATGTATCGGCCATAATCCAGCTCAGATCCTTTGCCGGATTATTTTCGATGATCACAAAGCGGACTTTACGGCGTTCAAAAGGATACTGTGCAGCCAGAAAGTCAAGATAACGATTGAATTCCCGGATTTCAGCCGGCTTTGCATGTATCGGTATGAGAATTAAATCAGCCGCAAGTAAGGAGAGGCAGGTGAAGCTGTCATGCAGGAAGCGGCCGCATCTGACAACAATCCGGTCTGCATGCATTCTGCAGGTTTTGAATAACTGGAGTAGTGTTCGTGGGTCGTAATGCGCGTAATCACGCAATAAATAAGATCCTGTAAGCGCCCGTAATTCAGGCGTTGCAGTTTTTTGCAGCAATTCCGGAAAATGCTCCGGCAACAGTGTTTGACGCATCAAAGCGGTTAAAGCAAGCTCCAGACCAGGTCGGGAATTTGGACTTGCCTTTTCAGAAACCCCTGTCAGTTCCAGGCTTGACTCTTCAGATGACGGCTGACCGATTCCGGTTACTGCCAAATCAAGCAATAAGTCGATCCTTGGATTAAGCAGATCGGCGTCAACCAGAATTGTTTTGCTGCCGGCATTTGCTAACCGGCGAGCAATTGCAACAGCAACTTCCGGCTGATCCCAGACAACAATTAACTGCTGCTGGCTCGAATACTCTACGGGATCGCTCTTTTTCCCGAGCAAGGAATCGTTTGCATTAACGGATCCACTTTCATTGGATCCACTTTCATCGGAAGTTGATCCCAGTCCCCGTTTCTCTGCTTTGCTTTTAACTGCAGAAAAACCTGCTTCAGCTTTTGCCGTTAATGGCACCATCATTTGCGGTTTCTGGCACAACAGGGCGCGATTTGAAGCCAATTGTTCTAAAGCGCTTGCCAACGCAGCTGCAGAAGAAAATCTCTGTTGTGGCTCCGTCTTGACACAATCATTAATAATCTTTATGACAGCAGGCGGTAAATTACGGCAAAGATCATCCAAAGGTGGTAAGGCGTTTTCGCCCACTCGCAAATCTGTCAACAGCACCAGCATTATAATGCCGAATGAATAGATATCCGAAGCCGGTAATGGTTGACCTTGCATCAACTCCGGCGCAGCGTAGCCGGCAGTACAGCGAATTGTTGAGCGGCAGACATAATCCGTCGGCAGCAATCGGGCACAGTCGAAATCAATCAGCCCTACTTCGCCGCGCGGCAGCCGGATAAGATGCTCCGGTTTAAGATCAAGGTGCAACAGCTGCGGTTCATTCTGTTCATGTATAAAGCTTAAAACACGAGCTGCTGAAGCCATCAGGGGAATTACGTCTTCAGACGGCAGCTGGCCGCCTGAATTTAGCAGCCATTCGCTGAAAGTCTGGCCGTGTAAGTACTCACAAACCAGATACTCTGCATTGGATTGCATTTCATTTGATTCCTGAGAGCTGAATTCTATTTTGTCAAGAATTCGCGGAATGGACGGATGGCGAATTTTCATCAGATGCTCGACTACACGAACATCTTCAAAACTGGCAAATGGCTTGATGACGACGCGATTACCGGTAGTAATATGAACAGCCTGCCAGGATTTCCCGATTTGAGTTTCAATTCGATATCGATCTGCAGCTATCTGCTGCCCGCTGCTTTTTTGAGTCAAAATCGTATCCTCCGATTTCACAAGGCCGGCTAAGTTCCTGTTCAGCATATAAAAAAGGGCCCTCCTTTTGGAGGACCCCTGTACGACAGGTTTGGTCAGAATCAGCTGATGTAATTCAGGCGATCTTGTCCGGTTTTTCAATAATCGTAGGCGAAGATTTCCTGTTAACGCTATCGAGAGTGATAATACATTTCTCGACGTTGGGACAGGACGGTACATCGTACATTATGTCCAACATGATATCTTCGAGAATAGCACGAAGACCGCGGGCACCCGTATTACGCTCAAGCGCCAGAGCAGCTATAGCCTCAACTGCATCCGGCTCGAACTCAAGCTCGACACCATCGAAGTTGAACAGTTTTTTGTACTGTTTCAGTAAAGCGTTACGAGGTTCCTGCATTATCCGGATCAGCATTTCCTGGTTCAGGCCTTCCAGTGTCACAATGACCGGAACTCGACCGATAAACTCAGGGATCAAACCGAATTTTAACAGATCCTGAGGCATTGTATGCTGCAGCAGCTCGCCAATCTGATGATCACGTTTACTTTCGATATTGGCACCGAAACCGATCGATTTCTGGCCGACACGACTTTGAATCAGTTTTTCGAGGCCATCAAAGGCACCACCGCAGATGAACAGAATATTTGTTGTGTCAATTTGGATAAATTCCTGATGCGGATGCTTACGGCCACCCTGAGGGGGAACGTTTGCAACTGTGCTTTCAAGAATCTTAAGTAAAGCCTGCTGCACGCCTTCACCGCTGACATCCCGGGTAATTGACGGGTTATCCGACTTACGGGCAACTTTGTCAATTTCATCAATATAAATGATGCCGCGCTGAGCGCGTTCGATATCAAAGTCAGCGTTCTGAATCAGCTTAAGCAGGATATTTTCAACATCTTCGCCAACATAACCGGCTTCTGTTAAAGCGGTGGCGTCTGCGATGGCGAAAGGTACATTAAGAATGCGGGCTAGTGTCTGAGCCAGCAAGGTTTTGCCGCTGCCTGTAGGCCCGATCAGCATGATATTGCTTTTCGCGAGCTCGACATCAGCGAGATCTGAGCTCTCATCCTCAGCGAAAACACGCTTGTAATGGTTGTAAACCGCTACAGATAAGGATTTTTTTGCTTTTTCCTGACCGATTACATACTGATCGAGAGCTTCTTTAATCTCGCGGGGTGACATCAGCTCGACCAGATCAGACTGCTGGCCTTTTTCCAGCTCGTCCAGATCTTCATTTTCAAGAATGCTTTCACAAAGACTGACGCACTCATTGCAGATAAATACATTGGGTCCGGCGATCAGCCGGGCGACTTGACCTTCAGTTTTGCCGCAGAAAGAACAGGCAATCTGTGGATAGCCCGGATCCTCCGGCATACGCGGTTTTGACGGTCCGCGCATTTTGCGCCCGTCGCCGCCGCCACTGCGGTTTCCTTTATTGTTGTCGCCTTTTTGGTCCATTAATCAGGTCCTCTTTTCCATGATGTGATCGATAATGCCATATTCCTTAGCTTCTTCAGCCAATAACCAGTTATCACGTTCGGTATCAAGTTCTATCTTTTCGATCGGCTGGCCGGTACGGTCGGCCAGGATTTTATTCAGGCGCTCACGCAGTCTGATTATATGCTTGGCGGCGATATGAATATCTGACGCCTGGCCACGCGCACCGCCGGACGGCTGGTGAATCATAATCTCGGCGTTAGGCAAAGCGTAACGCTTGCCGGGAGTGCCGGCAGCCAAAAGGAACGCTCCCATGCTGGCGGCCATACCCATACAGATGGTCTGGACGTCTGCCTTGATATACTGCATTGTGTCGTAAATCATCAGGCCCGAGGATACTTCGCCGCCGGGGCTGTTGATGTAAAGCTGAATATCCTTTTCGGGATCTTCCGCTTCCAAAAACAGCAGCTGGGCTGTAACTAGGCTGGCTGTAACCGAGTTAACCTCATCACTAAGAATAATAATACGCTCCTTCAGGAGGCGTGAAAAAATGTCATATGAACGCTCACCGCGGCTTGTTTGTTCTACTACTACTGGTACCAGGCTCATAAATAATTCTCCTTTCAATAATGCAAGGGGACTTCACAGTCCCCTAACACCAATCACATATATCAGTTGACAATTGACTGTCGTTCCATTTTACGCCAAATCGTCAGATTGTGCCATATCATCGGCTTCCTCGTGATCGTGATCGTGATCGTGATCGTGATCGTGATCATGGTCATGATTATGATCGTGTTCATGATCGTGGTCGTGATCGTGTGCCTCAACAGGAACGGCCTTGGCGCTTTCTTTCAGTAATTCAACTGTTTTACGCGTAACCACTGCATCGCTTACAAAGCCGCTTTCGCTGTCAGCTAAACGCTCTTTCAGATCGTCAGCCTTCATGCCATACATCGTGGCCATGCGCTCGATTTCGGCAGTAATTTCTTCTTCAGTTGCTTCAACTTTTTCGGCTTTTGAGATTGCTTCCAGTACGAGTGATGTTCTGACTCGCGCTTCAGCGCCTTCACGCAGCTGTTCACGGAAAGTATTAATATCCTGACCGACATACTGCAGATACTGCTCGAGCTCGATGCCCTGATAGCGCATCTGATTGCGCTGTTCATCAATCATACGCTCAACTTCATTCTCGATCATAACCGCAGGAATATCGACTTCTGCCGTTTCAACAACCGCACGCACAACGTTATCTTCAAAAGAAGCATCCGCACGGCTCTGCGCGCCCTCTTCCAGCTTGGCTCGCAAACTGTCGCGGTATTCGGCAAGGGTATCGAACTCGCTGACATCGCGGGCGAAATCATCGTCCGCAACCGGCAGTTCACGTACTTTAATGCCATTGATTTTGCCTTTGAATACAACCGCTTTGCCTTTCAGCTCGTCACTGTTGTAATCCTCCGGGAAAGTAACATCCAATGCGAATTCTTCGCCGGTTTCTTTACCAATCAGCTGCTCTTCAAAACCGGGAATAAAAGTTTTAGAGCCAATTTTCAAATCATAGCCGGCGCCCTTGCCGCCTTCAAAGGGCACATCGTCCAGAAAGCCCTCGTAGTCAATATTTACGGTGTCGCCTTCCATGACTGCGCGGTCTTCAATCGGAATCAGGCGCGCATTGCGCTCAATCACGCGTTTGAGATCACGATCAACATCTTCTTCAGTCACCGGGAATTCAGGTTTGCCGGCTTCGACACCGTGATATTCGCCAAGCTTGACTTCAGGTTTGACTGTAATGGTAACAGTGAAGCGGAGCCCATCCTCACGGCTGATTGAGATAATATCCATATCGGGACGAGATACAGGATCAAGCTCGTGTTCTTTTACCGCCTCAGCATATGCCGGAGTAGCTACCAGATCAATAGCGTCATCGTAGAGCACTCCTTCACCATAGTACTTGGTTACAATCGACATCGGCGCTTTTCCACGCCGGAATCCCGGGACATTAAACCGGCTCGAATTCTTGATGAATGAACTCTTAAGCGCCTCGCCAAATTCCTCCGGGGAAATATCTATTGTCAGTACGACGATATTGTTATCCTTCTTTTCGATTGCAGCGGCCATTTTATTCCTCCTGATGAAATCTCATCCATTAACATGCAAATTGCTTGAAAATTCTAGCACAAAGTATCAATATTGTAAAGGATAGCAGGTTTCCGATACGTGCTATAAGATTAATGTGCCTTAGTTGTTCAGGTTTAATGAAATCTACTGATCAGGCATTTCAGCGAAGCCTGCCTGGAAGCCTGTTGAAAAGCTTATTAAAGCCGCTTAACAAAAGATGCTATGGCAACACTCAGAGGAGGTAGGCGCGGCAGTATAGCCGTGCAGATACTGCATGATCAAATTGCCGGATCTGATAGTGATCATATATTCAGGCCTGCTGGGCTTATTGATCGCGAGCTTTTTCAATGTTGTTATTTACCGGCTGCCGCAAGGCGAAACTATTGTTCAGGGACGATCTCACTGCATGACTTGCGGTCATTCACTGAACGCGCTGGATCTGATTCCTGTGTTCAGCTATTTATTTCTGAGACGACGCTGCCGGTATTGTCAGGCTCCCATCAGCAGCCGTTATTTAGTAATTGAACTAAGCGGCGGCGTTTTCTTCACCTTGGCAGCAATAGTTTACCTTCCTTTTGATAACCTGAATTCATTTTGCTCGCTGCTGGTTTTATGCAGCATTTTCTGTCTGCTTTTGGCGGATAGTATGATCCGGTTTGACGGCCACCCACAGGTTCCTAAACTGATAACTGTCGGCTGTCTGCTTATGGCGGCAGTACCGCTTTTACACGGCATTTTAACAACTGATTCTGCAAGTGGGGAGTTTGTCAGCAAAGCTTCAGGGTTGGCACTGGGGTTAATGGCAATACCAATGCTGAGAGTGCTGTTTACCATGCTTCATCCGGCAGAACCATCTGAGCGCAGCTCTCGAATGCTGATATTAGCACTGCCGGTTGCAGGGCTTTGGCTGGGCTTCCCCTCGATGCTTCTGGTTTTGCTGCCGACAGCAGTCGTCATCCGACTGCTGCCACGACAACAAGTAATTCCGCTGACAGGTTGTATCTTCTTCAGTGCAGCAGCTTTGTTCAGCGCTGTTTTCTGATCACAGCCTGCAGTTCAGCATCTTTTATTGTTGCAGCAAGGCTGCTGATCTTGATTATTCAGCTGAGTTCATCTGCAGACCTGTTTAGCGGTTGTATTTAAAACCTATTCCCTGCAGATCATTGTAGACCTGGTCGCAGGCTGCCAAAATATCACTACTCAGTTTCGGTTTATTAAGATGCGTAATATTCTCCGCTAACTGTGATGTCCGGCTGGCGCCGATCAGGATTGAGTCAATCTGATCCTGTGATATGCACCAGCGAATCGCGAGTTCCGTCAGTGAAATGCCGGCAGATGCAGCTATTTCAGTTATTTTTTCCACTGCTTCAAAGATTGAATCTGTCCAGTAACGCTCATAATATACTTCGCCCAGGGTACGGGCGCCGCTGCCTTGTGATGTATTAAAGCGGTTATCACCCTGCGGCTCACCGCGTTTGTGCTTGCCTGTAAGCATACCGCCTGCCAGAGGGTTATATACTGTCAACCCGACTTTTTGTGTTTTAAGGCAGTCGAGCAACTCACGTTCAATATCGCGCTGCAAAAGATTGTAAACCACCTGATTGCAGACCGGGGCGATGAAGTGATTCTTCTCAGCCACCCACTGGCATTGCACAACCTGCCAGGCGGCAAAATTCGAGACAGCTACATAACGGACTTTTCCTTGCTGAACCAGCCTGGTTGTAGCTTCCAGAGTTTCTTCAACAGGTGTAGTGTAATCGGGAAAATGCAGATAATAAATATCAAGATAATCCGTGCCCAGCCGGCGCAGGCTGTCATCGCAGGCCTTGATAACGTGCTGGCGTGAAAGACCGGCATCGTTAGGATCTTCACTCATTCTCCCGCCCAGTTTTGTCGCAAGGATAATTTCGGCGCGGACATCCTTAATTGCCTTGCCGACGATCTCTTCAGTTACACCCAGATTGTACATATCAGCCGTGTCGATCGAAGTTATACCGTGTTCGATCGCATAACGGATCATTTCCAATGATTCAGCCTCACCGGTTTGACCACCGTACATCATAGTTCCAAGACTGAATCGGGAAATTTTCAAGCCGGTCCCAGTAAGTGTCCGATAATTCATTTCAATAATCTCCTTTCACTCTGCAGCTTGTATCAGCTTCTTCTGCTTGCGGATAAGATAAATACCGATCAACGGCGCGATCAGACCCAGTATTCCAACAACATAAAAACCCTGTGCCAGACCGCCGATTTCCATAACAGCGCCCGCGATTGTCGGCCCGAGCGTAATACCGAGCGCGTATAGGGCTTGATAAAAGCCCATCGCTGCAGCCTGCTTTTCATAAGGGAATGGCAGGGTGACAAGGCCAAGCATTAATGAGATAGACGTACCGCGAGCCAGACCATTAACAAAGACAATCAGAAACAATACATTGAGAGTCCCGGCCAAAGGCTGGATCAGGCAGGTTACAGCCTGCAAAGCAAGCAGAACAACAACACTGTTCAGAGCTCCAAAACGGTCGATTAAAAAACGCGGTGACAGGAAAGACACGATCGCGCCACCGGCAGTTGAGAGCAGCAGGATCCAGCCCAGAGTACTGGGGCGAGCACCAAGTGCCAGTGCCAGTTGCGGCGTAAAGCCGGCGGCAGTTGCGAAGTTCATCAACTGCGATAAAATACACATCGAGCTGATTGCCAGTACCCATCTTGAGCGGCCGACAGATAGTAATTTACTGAATGAAAGCGGCTCTCGGTCGAGCTGTTTATCTTTTAAGGTAAAGCTGATCAGCGTTGCGATTATACCGCCGGCTACAGCAACCAGAAATGATGATCTAATCCCGAATCTGGCTGTAACCGGAATAGCGACAAGTGAAGCAAGCATCTGACCGGACAGGTTACAGGCATTCAGCATTGTCAGGGCTTTTACCCTGTTGCGATCATCAAAATAGCTGCCGAAAAGTACCGACATGACCACCCAGACAGCAGCTGAAACTCCGGTGAGGGCGCGGAAGAAAATCAGCCAGTATATGCTGGTTGAAAAGTAAAATCCGAGCGCTGAGACACTTAGCAGCGAGCAGCCAATTCGGATAAAGAAACGACGGTTATTGTAGCGGTCGGATATTATACCGATCGGAATCCGCAGGCTGATTTGCGCCCAGCCATAGGCGCCAAGCATTACTCCGACAAGAGCAGTGTTTCCTGTCATGCCGGAGCCGTAGGTTGACAGATAAGGCACAAAAGCGTACCCGCTGAACCAGAAGAAAATTGTCATGATTCCATAAAGAGCAATGCGCTTATTTTGAGAAATCTTCAAGTCTTTTCCCTCTATATAACTGTCTAAGTACACTGCAATCAATATTAACATGTGGCACGCTAATGACCAAGTCGCAAATTATTGGCGGGAGGTTTATAATGAAGTATGAATATATTGAATGAGAAATTCACCGTCAATACAATCGAAAAGAAATCGGAGGGTAAAAATGAAAGCATTGATGTATCTGGGTCCCAAGCATATGGAACTGCAGGAATTACCAGATGAAGCTCCAAAAAAAGGTGAAGTCAGGGTAGCAATGAAAGCGACCGGTATTTGCGGCTCCGACGCTCACGGTTATCTGGGCACAACTGGCCGCCGTACCGCGCCTATGATTATGGGCCACGAATCAGCCGGCGAAGTAGCGGCAATCGGTGAAGGCGTAACTAAGTTCAAAGTCGGCGACCGGGTAGTGCTTTTCCCGGTAAAATTCTGCGGTTACTGTGAATACTGCAAACAACACCTTGAAAACATTTGCCCCAATCGCACTTTCCTGGGAGTGTTGTCTGAGAACGGCACGCTCGCGGATTACATTAATCTTGAAGAGCGGTTATTGCTGCCCATGCCGGAAAATATGACTTACACTCAGGGTGCACTGGTTGAGCCGTTCGCAGTTGCCTACAGAACAGTTACCCAGGCTCTGCCGCTGGAAGGCAAATCGGTTATGGTTATCGGATCAGGTCCAATCGGACTGATGGTCATGATGATTGCCCGTCATTTCGGTGCTAAAGACCTGATCGTAAGTGATGTCATAGAGAAGCGCCTCGATCTGGCTCTGAAGCTTGGCGCTGACTATACAGTAAACGGTGCCAAAGGCGATATTGGTGAACAGCTGAAAGCACATATCGGCAGCGATAAGGTTGATGTAACTTTGGAAGCAGTTGGTATTACTGCTACAGCTCAGCAATCGATCAATTATCTGAAAAACAAAGGAACAACAGTCTGGGTAGGTAATTCTGATCAGATGATTAATATCAACATGCAGGAAATTGTTGTCCGTGAACTTACCATTAAAGGCAACTACATTTACACTGTAAAAGATTTTGACGACGCAATGAACCTGATGGTAAACGGGAAATTCGACCTTTCATCGTTTGTCACAGCCGAAATTCCGCTTTCAGAAGCAAGCGATATGTTCAAGACCCTCACCAGCGGCCCGAATGAACATATAAAAGTTGTCGTAACCTGGTAGTTCACTGAAGATTTGAGAGTGACGAATTATCTGAGCTGGCGAGCGCAGATAAGTGCACTGCTCAAATAAATTTATTAAACCGATCTGGCAGGCGCCTGTTTCTCCGGAAGCAGACGTCTGCTTTTAAATTCCGGTTTTTTATTCATTTCGCTTTTTTATCTTTTTAACTTCTGTCTCCAGTGCGGTTAACGAAAGCTTTTGCAGGTCAGCAGCTAAAGAATACAAATGCTTAGCCAGCTCAGAAATCAGCGTTTGCAATTGCAAACGCTCAGAAGTTTCTGCATTGGAGTCATTTAGTCGGTAAGCCAGAGCTTCGATCCGGTCAGTAAGCGTTTGAATTCGAACCAGACCCAGACTGCTGCCCGCCCCCTTCATTTTATGTGCCAGCCGGCAGATTGCTTTATACTCACCCATTGCCAGCAGCAGATTCATTTTTTCTCCGTCAGCCGAATGAATTTCACTGAATCTGAGCAGAAGCTTGCGATATAGCTCCTGATCGTTTTGAAGATATTTCAAACCTGTTTGTATATCCAAACCGCAAATATCAAACGCAGCAACCAAAGAATCCTGCTTGTTTCCAGCAACCTTGGTCGGATCGTGCTTTTGCTTATTACCCAGCCAGCGTATCAGAACACGGTAAAGGTCGTCCGGTGTTACCGGCTTGATCAGGTAATCATTAATGCAAACAGGCAGCGGTGCTTTGCTGTCTGTTTTGAAATCGCAGGCAGTCATGGCGATTATTGGAATCTGAGCACAGTGACTGATTGAACGAATTTCCCGGCTGGCTTGCATGCCATCCATCAACGGCATGCAGAGATCCATAAGTACAAGATCATACCCGCAGACACTAAGCATATTCAGGGCAGAGCGTCCGTTTGAGGCAGTGTGAACCTTAAGCCCGGGAAAGCTGAGGAATTGAAAAATAATCTCTTGATTAACAATATTATCTTCAACCAGTAAAATGCGTGTGACGGCGCGGCTGCGCAGCAGATCGGCCAATTCAACCGCAGATTGCGTTTCTTCTCCGTTATCGCAACGTATAGCTTCTGCGCTCAGTATAAAAGGAATCTCGAACCAGAAAGTACTGCCCTGACCCGGAGTACTCTTAACACCAATTGTGCCGTTCATCAGATTAACCAGATGCTTGCTTATCGCCAACCCCAAGCCAGTACCATTGTAGTCCTGCTGAATTTCAATGTTCGCTTGTCTGTATTGTCTGAATAATCCGTTTAGTTCTGCCGGCGTTATGCCAATTCCGCTGTCTGTGACTTCAAATCGCAATACTACACGGTCTTGATATTTACGAATAGTTTTTCCAGAAACGGAAATACTGCCTGTTTCGGTAAACTTTATGGCATTACCAATAATATTTATCAGGATTTGACTCAAGCACGTTTCATCACCATCAATTGCGGCCGGCAGGTCACTTGTGTGAAAGATTAAGCGCAGAGCCCTTGCGTCTGCTAATCCGGCCAGCATTTTACAAACCTGCGCTATAACCTGTGAAGGCTCAAAACTCTTGATCTTGAGTCTGGTTTCGCCGGCATTCAGTTTTGCTAAATCCAGATAATTATTAATCAACGTCTGTAAATAATCGGCAGTTTGAAGCAGTCTCCGGCTGCGATCCAGTTGCGAAGTTGTCTGAGCATTTTTGTGAAGCAAGTGGGCATAACCAATGATCGCGTTTAGTGGTGTTCTGATTTCGTGGCTGATATTGATAAGAAAACCATGATCGCCTTGATCTTCTTCATCGTTAACGATATTATTACGCTCCGTAATTTTGTCCATGTCCGCTCTTTCAGGTTTCATGGCATAATAATATCATTTTATGAAACTGGTATTGAAAATTGTAACGTATTGTTGCTAATTGACCAGCTATACCTTTAGTTGAGCTGATTAACCCATTGATTCAACAGTTGGTTTAAAGAATCAGCAAAGAAATGGCCATCACAGCCATACCCGCAATCAGACCGCCAATAACAATATGATGGTCGCCTTGCTTTTCTGCCGAGGGCAGAAGTTCATCCAGTGAAATATAAACCATAATGCCGGCAACAGCAGCGAAAATTATTCCCATAAGGCTGTCATTCAGGAATGGTCGAAAAATAACAAAGCCGATCAGTGCACCAATTGGTTCAGCCAGACCTGAGAACAAAGCTACGAGAAAAGAACGCTTTTTATTGCCTGTACCTGCATAAAGCGGCACAGCCACTGCGATTCCTTCAGGAATATTATGTATGGCGACTGCTAGCGCAATACTAATTCCCAAAGTAGGGTCAACCAGAGCGCCGACAAAGGTGGCAAGTCCTTCAGGAATGTTGTGCGTCATAATAGCAATAGCTGAGACAAGACCAACCCGTTTCAGTTGGTGGTTGCCGTGTTTTCGCTCGACAACGCTGACACTGGAAGCTTCTGGCTGTTCCTCAATATGAGGGTCATAGCTCACTTCCTCTACACCGCGCATCTCATGTGGGTTTTCCTCTTCAGGGATCAGGATGTCAATCAGCATGCTGAACAGAATGCCGGCAAAAAAAGACAGTACGGTAAAAAGGTCACCGCGCTCACCATAAATGCTGTTGAGAGTATCGAATGATCCTCTCAACATTTCTACAAAAGAAATATAAATCATTACGCCAGCAGAAAAACCTAAGGAGCCGGAAATCAAGTGCTGGTTAATTGGTTTTTTGCGAAAAATTACTAAAGCGCCGACACCCGTTGACAGGCCGGCAAAGGTTGTCAACCCGAAAGCTCTAAGATAATCAAGGGCAGTAAGATCCATAGTAAAACTCCTGGTATTTTGATCAAGCGCTGTCAGGCGCAGGCAGCCGCCGTGGACTGAGTATTACTCCTCGTACAGCATTAATATCTTACTATAGAGGATAACATATGACAGCCAATTTATTGATATAACCAAAGGGTTTTTGTATTTTCTATCCTAAGCGATTCAGAAAGTAACGGTGCGAAAGTGCGAAAAATCCTTGACACTACCAAGTTCTTGCATCAAGGAAATTCGCCATTCATTTTCGGATATGATTGATGAGTTCGCAAGCGCGCTAAGTACCGTTGCCAGTCCAAACCCCACTAAAAGCAAAAACCCCGTCAGCACAAAGCTTTCGGGGTTTTAGTATGGCGCGCCCGGCAGAGATCGAATCCACAACCTTCTGATCCGTAGTCAGACGCTCTATCCAGTTGAGCTACGGGCGCGTTTCTGACAGCAGAACTCAGTATATTTAGTTTGAGCTGCTTTGTCAAGGTTAATTGCATTTTTTTGTTATTGTTCAGCGATAATGTCATGGTATAACTCGTCAGCAATAATGTCGCAATTTTAGTTGTCATCTACAGTATTACAGCAACAGATCAATTTCCCTCAATGGTTAATGTAATCCTGTTAACGAGTTTGTTTTCAATATCAAACAACATCGTGATATTATAGCCGCCAACTTTGCCGGTAATAACACCTGCATTGTCATCTAAAAATGGGTGCTTAAGCAGCAGGGTGTCCAGTGACTGGCCTATTCCAAGGCCGGAATTGGTGAGATATTTCGGATCATTTATTGTTAACTTCCGGACCTGCACCCGCCAGAACTGATGATTGTCGCAGCGGCCGATTCCCTCAATTGAAATACCGTTGTAACTGGCTGCCATGTGGCTATCCCCGTTTGACAGCTTTGTACAGGTTGTATCATCGTGCAAAGTCTGAGGTCCGGCAACTTCTCCCATCAAAGATGAAGTAACAATCTGAAGTGTGCCATTTTGGATTTTACTGAAATCAAACACAGGCTGGCCGTTACTACTGATTTTCAAATCATCTGGCAGCAGCGTATCAGGGATTTTGTCGTCAATAATAAACCCCGTCTCGCCGTCAGCATAGATTGTCATGGAACGGGTATCTAGAACCGATCTTGTTTCATCAGCAAAAACCTGCTGTTCAAATGATATTCGATCGGGCATAACCATTGAAACCTGAAAACCGGAGCTGCCGGTTGCGACTCTGCTTTCGTAAAAAGTGAGAATCCTGTCTGCCTTTTCCAGCCGAACTGCCGGCGAATCAGCGCTGCTGCGAATCAGGACAGCCAAAGCTTCACGGTTGCCTTGGTCGATTGCATCAAAATATAAAGCTGCATAATTCTGCAAAGAAAGAACTCTTGTAATCGGCAACCGATCCAGATAAGGTGTGCCGTCTTCAGCTACCTGTTGAAAATAAGTCAGTTCAT
>CAZOMW010000019.1:0-1039 GCA_964581135.1 uncultured Oscillospiraceae bacterium | reverse complement strand
AACGGGCTCAGCAAGTTCACCGTTTGGAACAGGGTTTGACTGGAAATAAAAGCCTTCGTGATTCAGATCAGCAGCATATTTCAAATCAGACAATAACGGCTTGAGTTCCTGCTCACTGATTCGCGTCAATAAGGAAATAGAATTATTCGTCATTCGACGTAATAAACGGACGTACTGAACAAAATCATCCTGCATGATATCCTGTCGTTGTCGGTCCGGGATTGAGTGATATATATTATTGACTTCATTGGGCTGGTTGATTGCTGCAGCAATCCTTTGAGCGAGCATAAAAGAGCTCAGATACTCAGGTCGGACAGTTACATCTGTATTATTGACACTGCTACCGGTGGTACCGGTATTGCTGGTACTTGTGACAGCAGCCTCACAGGCTGTCAGCAGCGTTGATGCTGCTATAGCAACAGCCAGCAAAATAACAGCAAGCTTACGCTGCCTTTTTTGGTTTGTTCTTGAGCTGTTTTCTGAAGCCAAAAGTCCTGCGAAAAGCGCTGAAACTGAGGTGCCGGTATTTTTGATTAGTATATATGCACGGTGTCTGCGGGGCACTTGTCATTTTCCTCTTTTCTTCTGTGCTGTTTCTATTAAAGCACAGAAACGGGAGTAATGACCACCCAATATTTACTTCAAAATATCGCTGTATTTGGCAGCGAATTTTCGTCTTGCCCGCTGGAGAGCGTTGTCGATACTCTTGACACTTACATTTAAGGTCTCTGCTATTTCCTGATAGCTTTTACCAAGAACAAGCAATTGTACAGATTCAAGCTCAAGCGGACTTAATTCGCTACGCAGAAAGCCTTGTAAATCAGCCTTTTCCTCTTTACCGATCACTGCCTGTTCGGGATTGATCAGGGTTGTTTCGACAGTTTCGAGAAAGCTTTTCCCTGGCTCATCATTTTGATTTAGCAGCGCCTGTAAGGACAGTGATTGATTCAGGGGCGTATGCTTGTTGCGGGCTGCCCGTCGGACAGCGTCGATTATCTGTGTCTGAACGCAAGTAGAGGCAAAGGAGGCAAACGGCAGC
>CAZOMW010000018.1:0-24123 GCA_964581135.1 uncultured Oscillospiraceae bacterium | reverse complement strand
GACGGCGTTTGACAGCCCTTCGTCCATGGTGAAGCGCTCACGATTCCAGTCACAGGAAGAGCCCAGCCGCTTAAGCTGCTCAATGATGCGACCGCCATAGATGCGTTTCCATTCCCAGGCATGCTCAAGGAAGGCTTCGCGACCGAGAGTATCTTTATCGGTACCTTCCTCACGCAACTTTTCCACTATTTTTGCTTCGGTCGCAATCGAAGCATGGTCGGTACCCGGTACCCAGAGAGCTGCAAAACCCTGCATCCGCTTCTGACGGATCAGGATATCCTGCAAAGTATTGTCGAGCGCGTGTCCCATGTGAAGCTGGCCGGTAATATTAGGTGGTGGAATCACAATCGTAAACGGCTGTTTTGCCGGGTCCGGAGTCGGGCTGAAGTGGCCTTTTGCCTGCCAGTCCGCGTAAATACGGGGTTCGCAGGTTGCGGGCTCAAAGGTTTTGCTGATAGCGTCTATTCTTGACATAGGTTCCTCCCCAAAAAGACAACAAAAAAGCGCCTGTCCAGTAACTGGACGAAAGCGCCTGACTTCCGTGGTACCACCAGTCTTCCCGCCTGACTACAGCCGGGCTCTCTGCGCGATGTAAGCCATCGCAGGCGTCTGCTCAGAAGCGACCTTCAGTCAAACTGTACCGTGGGACCTTACAGCCAATGGATCCCGTTCTCTGGCGGCCGGTGAATGACTTACTCCTCTCCCTCAAAGCAGGGAATGCGATTATAATAGCTATTTAACGACAAAAAAGCAAGGGATGCGACATCAAAGTGATCAAAGCAAAAAACGGATATTATCGAAATAAAGCTGACCTTTGCCCTTGCGATCAGTAATCAGGAAGGTCAGCGCCCAAAGCCGGCGCTGCTCAACAGGCAGGGTGGTGAGATTGAATCGCAGTGTCTGCCAGCGCAGAGCCGGATCAATATTAACCTGACCCAACGAGACAACCGGCATTTCAGCCTCAGTAACAGCTCCGGCTTCAGTAACGGTTCCCGCTCCGGCTTCGGTGTCGACGGTACCTGGTTTAACCTCCAGCCTCAGCGATTTAATCTGTTGATCGGGATTAAAAACATCGATCAGGATTGTTTTGAAAACGGAGACGTCAAGCGGCGGATATAAAGATGCATAATCCAGAACGGGCTGGAATGCAGCCTGTTTTTGCGCGTCTGTATCATAAAGTACATGCAGCGAGCCTTCGCCCTCACTTTTGTTATTGCGCTCAATCCGCATGCTCAGGCGGCCGCTGATCACTTCGTATACCGGCTGCAGACCGGGTCCGGCCCTGGTGCTGCCGGCTGGTACCGCCCAGGTACGAAGCTGTTCACAATGGGTCCACTCCATCTGGTCGGCCAGTCGGGCCGGTTCAACGTCAGACCGGAAAGGAATCACGGCCAGGTTATCACGGCTGAGCAGATTAGCATCAACATTGAGGTCATAATCAGCATAACTGACCGCTACCGGCTGTTTGATCTGATCATGCCAGACAAGTACCCGCAGGCCGTAAAGCAGGCGGGCCGAAGCATCCAGAAAAATACGGTCAGGGCCGCAGATGGTAAAACCGCGCAGACGTTCATCCTCGCCTGCCAGACGCAATCCTGAGCTGGATTGACTGAATGAAATCATCAGCTTATTGCCGACAAGTTCTATATCACTGTATTCCGGGGCGCTGGCAGGTGCCTTGCGCTGATAAATCATGCCGCATGCTATCTGCCTGAATCGGTGACCGACCTGTTGTTTAGCAGCAGGTGTCTGCGGCTGATTATAAGGTTCCGGGGCAGCAAGATAATAAGGCGGCAAGTCGTAGAGTGCGATTAAAGCGGAAGCACAGCTCCAGTTATGACGTTCGCGGGCCAGCATTTCGTTGAAGCGCGCGAGCTGCCTTTCCCTGCCACCGCCGGGATAGAAAGGCGGCAGCTGAGCAATCAGCATGTTCAATTGTGGACCGGCCGGTCGAAACAGCTCATTCAGAACTTCAACCAGCTGGCCCATAGCTGCGGCATAAGCCATTGGCTTTTGATAATCATTTTCACCATGCTGCCAGAGGAAGCCACGAATAGCCTGTCCGGCCAAAGGTGCCAGCAGGCTGTTGTAAACAGCACCGGGTTGATTGAAATTGAAGTTGCCCTGCAGATTCCAATTGGATTCATCGCGATACTGACCCGCTTCTTCCGACCAGGCGCGCAGCAAAGAGTCATTGCTGATTCCGGGACGCGGCAGTAGAGATTGCAGCTTCAAACCGTAAATTGCCAGATCAATTATGCCAACCGGTAAATGCAGTTCCTGACAAAGCTCATGGCCGAAAACAAAGGCCGTTGCTGAGCGTAAAAACATTGCCTGCGGCTCATCACCGTAAAGCCAACTGCCGCCGGTGAAATCAGAGGCGGGCTCCAGCGGCGGGTTTGCCGGAACAAGTGGATGCGGACAAAGAAAACGCAGGTAAGGCGTATTGGCTTGCTCAATTAAATGCTCACTGCCGGCAGCAGCCTGTACCGGGTAAGCCAAGTTGTCACTGCCCAAAGCCAGCCAAAGTTCACCGATCAGAATATCAATAACTTCAATTCGGCTTCTGCCGCAGGTAAGTACCAGCGTCAGGGGGTCAAAGGACGCCTGCAGAGCCGGTAATTCAGCGGCAAAGTAACCGTCGGCATCTGTTTCGGTAACAGTTTCAAAAATTACACCATATTCAGGATCAAGCGGAGAAACAGGCCGGTTATCGGCCGGAGAGCGTGAATAGACGACCTCAACTGACGTGAGCGGATTGGCCTTGCCACGAATGGTAAACGGCTGATTTTGTTGTATTATCATTCCCTGGCTGATGAATGTAGGCAGGATCAGCCGTGTTCTCGGCATGACTCGCTCCTTTCACTTGCTGTCCGTTAAAAAGAGTGACAATAAACTGAAAGATATAAGCATTATAAACTCAAGCAGCAATAAGGTAAAGGCAATAAAAGCGCGAAAAGCCCGATCGTTACTGGCGATCGGGCTCTAAACACAGATTTGTGTCTTAAAGACAGGAATTATTTCAGCCGGCCTTAACTGCTGCAGTGAAAGTTAACAGCCCGACCTCACAGACTATAGTGATTGCTTCAGTCAACTCACCGGTTGAAGCGGCAGATTCTGCCGTTTGCTGTCAAATGTTGCAGGCGATTGCGTGGCCGCTGGTCAGAGAATCAGTCAGTTTAAGGGCACGCTGATTTTTCGAGCCCCGGAAACGAAGATCGTAAGATTGTTCCTGCTCTTCGTATCTGCCGTCAATCAGGATATCTGTCTGGTTAAGCAGCTCCTGCCAGCCCGGCATATGAAGCTGACTGGTCAGCTCTTCAAAAGTATAACCGGTATAAACCAGCACGTTTAATCCCAGCTTATGCACCTCTGCAGCCAGTTCGGATAATTCGGCAGCCTGCATGAACGGTTCACCGCCGCTGAAAGTTACACCGTCAAGCAGCGGATTGGCTTTTATTTCCTTTAAAAGCACTTCCGTGTCGACCAGATAGCCATCAGTAAAGGAATGGCTTTCCGGGTTATGACAGCCGGGGCAATTGTGCGGACAACCTTGAGTAAATATCGCGTAGCGAATGCCGGGACCGTCAACAATTGATTCCTTAAGTATTCCGAATAAGCGAAGCTTCATTTTATTCGCCTGCTTCCTTCCCGGTTTCTGCGCCGGGCTTAGCTGACGTTGCAGAAGGCTCCTGCATCTGCTGTAATGTTCGCCGACCATGCTTTACCCGGTCTGCTACTTCTGCCCGTTTGGCATTGTTGAAACGATCCAGCGTGCCCACAAGGTAGCCCGTGATACGGCGGATGCGTTCAAATGGCTGGCCGGTTTCCTGCTCGGTTCGGCCACAGGCAGGGCAGGAATCGCCGATTATGCCGTTGTAGCCGCAGGCCGGGTCGCGGTCGATCGGGTGGTTAATCGCACCATAGCCGATACCCTGTTCAGCCATCAGACGGATAACTTTTTCAAATGATTCCAGATTCTGAGTTGTATCTCCGTCCAGCTCGACATAGGTGATATGACCGGCATTGGTAAGTGCGTGATAAGGTGCTTCAAGTCGGATTTTGTCGTAGGCGCTGATTTCAAAGGCTACCGGCACATGGAAACTGTTAGTGTAGTAATCCTTATCCGTTATTCCCTCCCTGCGACCAAAGCGTTTGCGGTCAAGACGCAGGAAACGACCGGAAAGTCCTTCTGCCGGCGTTGCAAGGAGTGAGAAATTGAGGCCTGTTTTGCGGCACTGTTCATCACAGTAAGCGCGCATATGACCGACTATTTCGAGACCCAGCTTCTGTGCCTCTTCACTTTCACCGTGATGCTTACCAATCAGAGCGACAAGCGTTTCTGCCAGCCCGATAAATCCGATCGAAAGTGTTCCGTGCTTAATAACTTCCCGGATCTCATCATTCCAGTCCAGTTTTTCAGAATCAAGCCAGACTCCCTGGCCCATCAGGAAGGGGAAATTATAAACATGTTTACGTGCCTGAACCTCAAAACGCTCGAGCAGCTGATCGGTAATCAGCAGCAGTTGGCGGTCCAGTTCTTTATAAAAACTATTGAGGCTGCCGTTGGCAATCATGGCGCAGCGCGGCAGGTTAAGCGAGCTGAAGCTCAGGTTGCCGCGACGGTAAGTAATCTCTCTGTCCGGATCATAGACATTGGCCACAACACGGGTGCGGCAGCCCATATAAGCAATTTCAGTTTCAACGCGTGCCGGGTCATAGGTGCTCAGGTTGAAAGGCGCGTCCTGAAAAGCAAAGTTGGGGAACATGCGCTTGGCGCTGCAGCGAATAGCAAGTTTGAAAAGATCATAGTTGGGTTCACCGGGATTAAAGTTGACGCCCTTGTGCACCCGGAAAATCTGGATCGGGAAAATCGGCGTTTCACCGTTGCCCAAACCTGCTTCCGTAGTCAGCAGCAGATTGCGGATTGCCATGCGCGCTTCCGGTGAAGTGTCCATTCCATAGTTAATCGAGCTGAATGGAGTCTGGGCTCCGGCTCGGCTGTGCATTGAATTAAGATTGTGGATCAGCGCTTCCATAGCCTGGTAAGTAGCTTTGTCTGTTTCTTCCCAGGCGAGGCGGGCGGCCATGGCCAGAATGCGGTCTGCTGTCTTTGACTCGACTCCCGCTGCAGTCAGTTCATTTTTCAAGGCTGGCACAAAACCGGCGTCCGGCTCGAGCACAGGACTCAGACCGGTTGCGGTGAGCACGTTTTGCAGCAGGGATTCTGCTGTCTTAACCGGTTCCGGCAGTTCCGCCAGAGCTTCAAGCAGACCTGCCAGACGCGAGCGGTAGCATTTCCGGTAAGTGTGGGCAACCCCTTTTGCCATGGCATAGTCAAAATCGACGATTGACTGGCCGCCGTGCATATCGTTTTGATTCGACTGGATTGCGATACAGGCAAGCGCCGCAACGCTGCGGATATCGCGCGGTTCACGCAGATGGCCATGCCCGGTTGAAAAGCCGCCTTTGAACAGGTTCAGCAGATTAATCTGGCAGCAGGTCATAGTAAGTGAGTAAAAATCCAGATCATGGATATGGATGTCACCCTGTTGGTGTGCCAGCGCGTGATCAGGCTTGAGCATGAACATCTGATAGTACATTTTGGCTCCTTCTGAGCCGTACTTCAGCATTGTTCCCATTGCGGTGTCGCCGTCGATATTGGCATTTTCCCGCTTGATATCACTTTGCCTGGAATCACTGTTAGTTATGTCGTGGTACGTTTGCATCAGGCGGGTATTCATTTCCCGAACCCTGGTCCGTTCAGCACGATAAAGAATGTAGCGCTTCGCGGTTTCCGGCTGATCGTATTCCATCAGAACCCGTTCAACCATATCCTGAATCTCTTCGATGTTCGGTACCCGTTCTGCGGTCAGATCCAGATACTCAGCCACTTTTCCTGCCAGATCCATCGCATGACTGGAACGCGACTGGCCGTTATCATTCGCAATAGGTTCGCCGGATGCTTCCAAAGCACGATAAATCGCGTTGGCGATTTTTTCGATGTTGTAGGCCGCCTGACGGCCGTCACGCTTAATGACCTTTGTAATCATGAATCTGATCCTCCTCGGATTTGCGATATGAACAGCAGGCGGCTGACAGAATCAGCCGTTAGCAGACATACTTGTACATACGGGTAAATTGGTCGATTTGCACAAAACAGGTACTACATCTTGTACCATCTGCGAATATCAGCCACAACATGTTGGATTTAAGATGCCACAACAGACAAAATTATTCAACCATAAAATCACTTGATATAAAAATTTAACAATATTTTATCGTGTCGGAATATTTTGTAGCCAGGGCGACCTAATGAGCTTTTCGGATAACCTCAAGCAGTTGCAATGCGGTGAAACCGTATACAGTAACCTTGCCCCGGTCACTGTCAGCTGCACGTTGCAGCTGTTCGGCAAATTCCACCTGCTTTGTCTTATCTTTTAAATGAATCAGATCGATAATAACCATGCCGTTCAGGTTACGCAGGCGCAGTTGACGCGCTATTTCAGCTACAGCCTCTCTGTTTACACGGGTAGCCAGAGCCGCCGGCGAAGCTTCGCGGCAACTGCCGCTGTTTACATCGATCACATGCAGGGCTTCGGTCCTGTCAAAAGTCAGGGTGCCGCCACAGGGCAGCGGTACAATCCGCTTGACCGCTTCCTTCGCCAGATCAGGCAAAGAGCAGAGCTCAGCCAGCCCCTGTTCCAGATGAGGCGGATGCAGCCTCAACAGCGGCAAAAGGTCAGGCGCTTCTGCCAGCAGCAGCTGCTCTACTCGGGTATAAGCATCTACGCCTTCCACTTTAATACTATCTAGACGGGTCGCAAATGCCTGTAGGCGAACCAGCAGTGGATCTCCGAATGCTCTCAGTCGACGCGGCGCTGTGCCGTTTTCGGCTGCTTTCAAAAGCAGTTTGTAACTTTTTTCCAGCTCTGAAAGCTCATACTCAAACAGCTTGTCGGCTTCTGCCGGCGGCAGTTCACGCAGAAGGCTGCGCCGCAACGGCTTCAAATCCGGACGGTACACCGCGTAGCGTCCGGCCAGCGCCATCCCTGTTGATAGAACCGGTCCTTTGGCAAGGAGCGCCGGTTCAGAATCACGGGTTAAGGTGACCATAATTCTGCTGCCGACAGCAGGTACAGGTTCGGCAGCAGCCAGACGCAGCAAGCCGTCATGATCCTGGCCAATATCAACAAACACACCGCCTAAATGCGGCACCTGCCGGCGAACCACGCCCAACAACAGATCATGCCTGTTGAGATCTGATTCACGCCAGTCGGCCACAAATTCTACCGCCTGCCTGTCTTCCAGTACTACTATGCCAGTCCGGTCATTTTCAGGCGCAGCGATAACCAGCAGATCAATTCGGGGCATGGTCAGGAAACATCCGGCTGTGCCGGCAGCTGACTGCAACCAGCAGGCTCTTGTGGCATTGGCTGATCCTGCGGGTCAACAGGACCATTAGCCTCTTCGTCGGATTTAAGGTACAGGCCGGTGCGAATCAGCCTTGCGTCGGCGGCTGCTGTTGCGTCCAAACTACCGTATTCTGTCAAAGCGGCCAGAAAGAGATCAGGGCGCAGGTTTTCACTGCTGCCTGCTTTAACACGCAACCGGACAGAATCCGGCGAATCAAGCATAACCTGCAAAATCAGCGGCCTGATGTTCAGGCGTCTGGTTTTGCCTTTTGAGGGTTTATCAACAACAAGTTCTGCCAGCTCCAGAGCCTTTTCGGCAGCTGCCGCCAGGCCCGGTGCTTCCAGCAGATAGTCAGCGCAGATAATTCTTGCCATAATACTGACGCGTTCTACCGGCCGCAGTTGAGCGGCAAGAATCGCAATTCCGCCTGGCAAGGAAGCTCTGAGGCGCTCTGCCAGGCTGTCGGCATTAATATCTGCCTCTGGCAGCAGACCGATATCGACATAATCAGCGCAGGTTTCCAGACCGACTCCGATCGGCAAGGCAAAAACCAGATCAGGGCGGGGATTATAGCCGCCTGACCACTGCACCGGTAAGTCAGCCCGTTTGACTGCGCGTTCAAAGGTGCGCATCAGGTCAAGGTGAGCCAGCCAGACCGCCGGGCCGCTGCGACTGAAACGCAGTCTCAGGATCAGGCGCCCGGGAGCATCGCTGCTTTGCAAGCTGTCGTATATATTTTGGTTTTCAGTGCTGATATTTTCAGCTGCAGGCATATTCACCAAAGCACACACCTCCTCCGAACTGCTGGGCGCCGCAGGCACTGCATTGCAAGCGGCATTCCGGCGTAGTATCAGCGTTCATTGCTTTCTGATACTCACTGTAGAGGAACTCCTGTTTGACTCCGCAGTCAATATGCGACCAGGGGAAAACCTCGTCGGCAGCACGTTCGCGCCGGGCATAGAAATCAGGATCCAAACCGCAGGCGGCGATCGCGGTCAGCCAGGTTTCGTATTTGAAATGTTCGTCCCAGGCATCAAAAACACAGCCGTCTTGCCAGGCTTTAAGGATGGCCGGCCCCAAGCGCCTGTCGCCTCTGGCCAATACAGCCTCAATATGGCTGGTCTTGAATTCGTGCCAGGAATATCGCACCGAGCGGCTGCGCAGCTTGTCGCGCAGCAACTGCTGACGCTCCTGCAGTTCGCTGATCGAAGCCTGAGCTGCCCACTGGAACGGCGTGAAAGGCTTGGGGATAAACATCGAAGTACTGACATTGAGCTCAAGTTTGCGCGGTCGTTCGTGGCGCGGCAACTCCCGATATATCTGTTCAATTCCGTGCACGATATCGGCAATGCCTTCAACATCTTCCCTGGTTTCCGTCGGTAGTCCCAGCATGAAGTAAAGCTTGGCACCGGTCCAGCCGCCGCGGAAAGCCAGCCTCATGGCGGTGAAGATCTGCTCTTCTGTAATGTTTTTATTAATAACATCCCGCAGCCGCTGTGTACCGGCCTCAGGCGCAAAGGTCAGGCCGCTTCGGCGTGTGCCGCTGGCCTTTTTCATTAAATCAAGGGTAAAGGAATCGATTCGCAGCGAAGGCAGCGACAGGCTCGTGTTGGTATTTTCAAAATCTGTCAGTAACTCATCTGTCAGATCAGAGAGGTCAGAATAATCACTTGTAGAAAGTGACAGCAGGCCCAGTTCATCGTAGCCTGTGGCGCAGCTGAGCTGCCCGGCCTGTTTCTTTAAGGTAGCGGCGCGTTTTTCCCGTACAGGCCGGTAGACAAACCCGGCCTGGCAAAAGCGGCAGCCGCGGGTGCAGCCGCGGAATAACTCCAGAAACATGCGGTCATGGACAATTTCTGTGCTGGGCACAATCGGTTCCAGTGGATATGGAGCTTTATCCAGATCCAGCAACAGTCTTTTTTTGACAATAGACGGGACGCCGGGTGTGTTGGGTTTAATCTCAGCAACTCTGCCGTCCTCAAAATAGCTGATATCGTAAAGCGAGGGTACGTAAACCCCGCTGATTCCAGCCGCGCGACGCAGAAATTCTTTCCGACCGGTATTTTCTGTCCGACGGTGCTCATTGTAAAGATCGATGAGTTCATTGATAACTTCTTCACCTTCACCAATTACAACCAGATCAAAAAAATCCGCCATGGGTTCAACATTATATGAAGCCGGTCCTCCCCCGATTACAATCGGGTCGCTTTCGCCACGCTCGGAGGTTAATAAAGGCACTCCGCCCAGATCAAGCATATTCAGCACATTGGTATAGCTTAGCTCATACTGCAAAGTAAAACCGATAATGTCGAAATCAGACAAAGGCGTTCCCGTTTCAAGTGTATGCAGGGGAATCTGCTCAGCCCGCAGAAAGCCTTCCATATCTTTTGCCGGCGCGAAGGCGCGCTCGCAATAAACATCCGACCGTTTATTCAGGAGACCGTATATGATATGCAGGGCGACATTGGACATTCCTATTTCATAAAGATCCGGAAAGCAAAAAGCGAACCGGGTGAATCGGCTCGCCAATTCTGTCCCGGCCGTTGGTATGTCCTTGGTAACGGCGTTCCATTCACCGCCGACATACCGGGCCGGCTTGGCAACCTGCCGCAAAATACGGCGAGGGAGTACTGTTTTGGTCATTGATTTTCCTTTCAGTTTATAAGCGTTTTTCCAGCTCTGCTCTTTGAGCCTCGTAACCGGGCTTGCCAAGCAAAGCGAACATGTTTTGTTTATAGCCTTCAACTCCCGGCTGATCGAAGGGGTTGACAGCCATCAGGTTACCGCTGATACCGCAGGCCTTTTCAAAGAAATAGACGAGCTCTCCGAAACAATACGGTGTCAGTTCGGGAACCTTTACGATGATGTTGGGAACACCGCCGTCCACATGAGCCAGAACTGTACCCTGCATGGCTTTGCGGTTAACTTCTGCCATATCCATGCCAGCCAGGAAGTTAAGGCCGTCAAGATCGCGCGGGTCGGAGGGAATTTCCAGACTGCGGCGCGGCTTCTGAACGTCGATCACGGTTTCAAACATAATCCGGCTGCCATCCTGGATGAACTGGCCCATTGAGTGCAGGTCTGCCGAGTTATCAACACCGGCCGGGAACAGCCCGCGCTGGTCTTTGCCTTCGCTTTCACCGAAAAGCTGCTTCCACCATTCAGTCATATAATGGAAACTGGGTTCATAATTAACCAGAATTTCAACCCCGTAGCCTTTACGCAGCATGATGTTGCGCAGGGCAGCATACTGATAGCAAGGGTTTTCCGCCAGATTCGGGTTTTTATAAGCGTTCATGGCCTCGCGGGCGCCGCGCATTATTTCACGGATATCGATACCGGCAGCGGCAATTGGCAACAGGCCGACAGCGGTCAGAACCGAATAGCGGCCGCCGACATCGTCGGGTACTACAAAGGTTTCATAGCCTTCCTCATCAGCCAGGCCTTTCAGGGCGCCGCGGCTTTTATCGGTTGTTACGTAAATTCGCGCGCGGGCTTCTTCCTTGCCATAACGCTCTTCCAGGTAACTTTTAAACATCCGGAAAGCGATGGCCGGTTCTGTTGTTGTTCCCGATTTCGAAATCACATTAACTGAAACCCTGCGGTCGGCAATCAGGTCGAAGAGGTCGCAGAGATAAGTCCCGGAAAGGCTGTTGCCGGCAAATACCACCAGGGGGGCCCGACGGGCTTTACTGGTCAGTGCCGGGTTGAAATTATCACTTAGAAGTTCAATTGCGGCTCTGGCTCCAAGGTAAGAGCCGCCGATGCCGATAACAACTAGAATATCAGTGTCGCGGCGGATTTTCTGGGCGGCTTTCCGGATACGCGCAAACTCCTGCCTGTCATACTGTAAAGGTAATTGCAACCAGCCAAGATACTCTGAACCCGGTCCGGTTTTTTTATGCAGCTGGTCATGCGCGACCCGCAGCTGGGGTTCAAGCTGAGCCAGCTCAGTCTCGTTGAAAAAAGGCAGGGCATTCGCATAGTCGACCGTAATCATATGGAAAAACCTCCTCCAAAATTAATAGAATTGATCCAGTTAAATTGAATCAGGCAAATTGATCCGGTTAATTGACTGTTCCTGAAAAGCATGCAATAAATGTCGGATTCCTGATTCAAAATTATGAAAAATATTTTACTTGTATCTTCCCACAATCATACTTGAAAATCGATTAAAGGCGCAAGTACAGAGGCAAGCCCCAGAAGCCAGACTGCTCAGCTGGCTGCTGCTTTCAGCCGGCTGCCGCTTCGTCTGATTCAGCCAGTCAGCTCCCGCCATCTGGATCTGCACCTGACACGGCTTTTTCCGGGTCGTTAAGGAAATTATCTATTTCCGATTCAACCAGTGCTCTTTCGTCAGGGTGCAGCCAGGCATGCAAAGACTGCCGCAGACAGACCCGCCGCGAATTCTCCCCCAGAAGTTCTGCAAGCATCGCAGCACTGACAGGCGCCGCGGTTTCGTCACCGTCTGACTGGATTATCAAAGTCGGCGTCCTGACTTCAGCCAGTTTCCTGCGTGTACGGTGTATCATCCGCCAGAGTGCCAGCCCGGGACGAACAGTTGCGAATGGGTTAAGCAGCGGTTTTTCCAACCCGTAACCCAGTCGGTAAGCCGCAGTCACAGGATCGTCGTCTGCCGGTGGTGTGAGATAAAGCTTAAGCGCATTACGGATCACATTTACGTGAAAACGCAGTCTCAGAGGTGTTCCCATTAGAACAATGCCTGTAACAGGATTCTCTGTATGCTCGGCAGCGTAATCAAGTGCCAGCAGCCCGCCCAGTGAATGACCTACCAGAAAAACCCGCGGGTAACCGTCGCGCAGGCGATCAATTTCAGCACGAACATGCGCGATCCAATCCCGTTCACTGGCATTGGTAAAGGCACGGCCGTCGCCGCCATGGCCTGGCAACAACAGGGCGGCACTGGCATAGCCCCGCTGATGCAGTTGTAACGCGGGCAGCCGGAATACATCAGGACTGCCGAGAAACCCGTGAATAAAAATCACGATCGTATCTTCTGCGGCCAGCCAGCTAAAAGGCCTGTTGGGCGGTTCAGTGCTCAGAACACCAGCTCCCTCAGGCGAAGAGTTTTTATCAACCAGAATCGGTTCCTGTTTCTTTCTGAACATGCTTTAAGTATAACCGTTCCAGCTCAATGGATATACCAGGCAGATTGTTTTAATGTTAGTATTCAGCTAACTGTATTAACAGGGCAGGAAATCTAAAACAGGAATCGCGACAAGCAAATTTGTCGAACGACAAGAGATATAACAGGCGGCAGAGTATGGCTGACGAAATCAGAAAACAGACAAATGAAAATTCAACACTAAAACCCCTTGCAGTCGGCGAACGCTTCGGACCGCAGGCGCCCGGCTTCGGTTTGTCACTGGGTGGCGGCGGCGTGCGCGGCGGCTATCAGATCGGGGTCTGGAAGGCAATGCGCGAGCATAACATTCCCATAACCGGTGTAGTTGGTTCTTCAATAGGTTCGATTAATGCCGCGGCGATTGCCCTTGATGAATATGATCTGGCCAGACAGGCCTGGCAGGAAGTTGACCTGACAGATATTATCAAAATTACCCGGCCGCTGCCCGTGCCGGAGGATTTATTATCCTGGCGCAATCTGCCGACCCTGACCAGAATGATCCGGGAGAATCACGGGCTCGATACCGAACCTTTGCGGCAGTTGCTCACCACTAATATTGACGAAAAGAAACTGCGCGAACGCGGCTGTCCTTATGGAATTTCAATTTTTTCACTCACCGATCGCAAGCCTCTGCCGTTGTTCATTGACGAAATCCCCGAAGGCGAGTTGATTGATTATATTCTGGGAAGCTGTGCCCTGCCATTCTTCAAACCAACCAGGATAGACGGCAACCGTTTACTGGATGGCGGCTTCAGTGACAATCTGCCCACCAGTATGCTGACCGATCGCGGCTGGAAACGTGTTATTGAAGTGGAAATCCACGGTCTGGGCCGTCGGCTTGCAGTACGCGAGCCGGATGTGGAAATAATCCGTATTGAGCCTGACAACAATTTGTTTGGCCCGTTCAACCTCGAACAAGAGGCGCGCGAAGCCCGTTTCAGACTTGGTTATGATGACGCAGTCAGTGTCTTCAAAAAGCAGGGGCTGATTGATTCCGATTGATTTCCGTTCAGGTGTGCTCAGATAATTCACGCACTGTAAGAGTTTCGGACAATACCGGCGAGATACCCGATAAATCATAAATTGCCCATTCCGGTTCACCTGTCGGCTCTCCGGTTTTTTGCAGCTGCCTGATTGAAAACGGATAAGCTTCCACCCTGATTCTGGCGCCCGGCAGACGGCTGCGCCTTAGCAGTGCGATCTTTTCGCGCTCCTCATCGTTGGCGTTGCTCTCCAGTGCTCCCAGGTGACGGGGCGCATCCTTGCGGCCGCTCTCATAATGATCCAGCCGCAGCAAACCGGCGGCAACTGACTGAGTCTCAGATTCAAACGTCGCGCTAACCAGTTGCAGAAGAATCGCGGCCCGCTGATCGATAGAAAAAGATTGCAGCTTCTTACCCGAATCAGCAATCTGAACCGCCAATGCCTGGAAAAATTCGAACGGCGACGGGAAATGGGGCACCAGCCAGTGAAGCGTACGGCTGAAGAAACCGCTGTTTGCGAACATTTCCAGTACTTCTTCCACAGCATGTAAAAGACTGAATTCTGCAGCTGAAATAGTATTACAGGCCAGAACCTCGTAGGGCGGAAACGGCTGATAACGATAGCCGCAGGCGTCAATTTCCGCCAGTATCGGTGTCCCGGGCAGCAGTTTCAGGAAACCCAGCTGTAGCTGATCCGCTTCCAGTTTATATAGCACATTGAAGCTCTCGATAACGTCTGCCAGAGTTTCAGCCGGCAGGCCGGCAATCAGATCAAGATGCAGATGCTGCCTCCGGCTGGCGCGCAAGGCTTTGACATTTGCGTAAAGACGCGGCAAATCACAGACTCTGTTGATTCGTTTCAAGGTAGCCGGATTAACTGACTGAACGCCGATTTCAAACTGGAAGAGTCCCGGCGGCGCTTCTTTCAGTAGCTCCAGATCTGTTGTTGCCAGCAGATCGCCTGCCAGCTCAAAATGAAAGCAGGTACGAAAATCACGGCTGGAGCGGAGGTTGATCAGATGTGTCCAGATGGCGCGGGCCCTGGCAGGATTGCAGTTGAAGGTGCGGTCAACAAACTTCACCAGCCGCACATCAGCTTCGATGAAGCGATTCAGATGCGCCAGGGTCTGGTCAAGCGGTCGAAAGCGCAGGCTGCGGTCGATTGACGACAGGCAGTAGCTGCAATTGAAAGGGCAGCCGCGGCTTGACTCGTAGTAAAGCAGGCGCTCAGTGAGTTCAGGCAGGTCAGTCTCATAGGGAAAAGGCAGCAAAACCAGATCCATCGGTTCGACAGCTGCTGAACTTACAGGCTGATTATCCTGACCGCGCCAGGTTAATCCGGGTATGTCCGATAATGCAGCCTGATTGCAAGAATTTTCGGCTTTCTCTGGATTGAATAAATTATCTGCTGCCATTGATGTATTCGCTTCAATCCGGTTGGTTTTTTTCAGACACGCTAATAAGCGGCTGAAAGCTTCCTCACCTTCACCGCTGATAATAAAGTCGATTTCCGGTACCGCCTGCAGGACAGCACCGGCAGCAAAGGAAACCTCCGGGCCGCCGACCACGATCCAGGCTTGCGGGATCATACGCCGCAACGATGCAATCAGGTCGAACACAACTCTGCGGTTCCATATATAACAGGAAAACGCATACAAATCAGCATTGGTTGCCAATAAATCGCGCGCGATCACATCTACCGGCTGACCGGTCTGGTATTCGCGCAACAGCAAGTTGGTCGGCTGATGTTCAGCTGCCCAGACAGCCAGAGAGCGTATGGCCGGATTCGTCTGAGTGAATCGGCTGTTTACTCCGCACAGTACAGCAGTCCAGTTTTCGGTTTTACTCATGGCTGGCAGGTTCCGAGATCAGCAGCAAAACTTCACGCATCAGCTTCAAAGCAGCTGCGGTAGAAATCCCACTGAGATCGTATTGAGGCGAAAGCTCAACCAGATCAGCAGCAACCAGATTCAGAGGCCTGAGCGCGTGCACAGCACTTAAAAGCTGATTGAAAGACAGACCACCGGCTTCAGGTGTTCCGGTGCCGGGAAACACAGAAGGATCAAGCACATCCAGATCAATCGTCAGATATACGGGTGCGGAACCAATAAGTTCGGCCAGCTTTTCAACACCTTCGGCAGTAAAAAGTGTCTGGTTAACATGTCCGGCACGGGCAAACTCGAATTCCTCGCGCTCCCCGGAGCGGATGCCAAACTGAAAAATCCTGTTATCGCCAACCAGCTCGTGCAGCCGCCGCATTACACAGGCATGCGACAGAGTTTCAGCCAGATAGGATTCACGCAGGTCGGCATGGGCATCAAAATGGACAAAGTGAAGATTCGGGTGCGCTGCCAGCACAGCCTCAGCTGCCGGCAAAGTTACCAGATGCTCGCCACCCAGCATCAGAGGCTTTTTACCTGCGCGGACAATAATATCAGCCTGCCGGCGAATCAGTTTCAGAGCCGGCTCCGTACTGCCGAAGGGCAACTCAATATCTCCCAGATCAGCAATGGCGCGATCCAGTAAATCCGCGTCCTGGTAAGGACTGTATGTTTCAATACTGATCGATTCAAGGCGCATCTGCTGCGGTCCGAATCTTGTTCCCGGCCGGAAAGAAACCGTACCGTCAAACGGAGCGCCGAAAACCACTGTATCAGCAGCTTCGAAGCCGACTTCACAGCCCAGGAATACGGTTGGGAGTTTTGCAGGACCTGTATCAAGCATTTATATTAACCTCCTGATTTCAGCGCGATTATAACACAGTGCTATGGTAAAAGCAGTTTACATTCAGTGAGTGCAATGTTATAAACAAGCCAATTTAGCAAAAGATAATTTTCTTTGAAAGGGGCAGAAATGCTGCAACAAAAAAGCTGTTCTGAACAGCAATTAATACAATTAAAAAATATCCGCCACTTGCTGCCAGTAATTCTGCTGCTTGCCAGTCTGATAGTTTTGACCGCCTGCCGCCCGGATACCGGCACAACTACAACCAGCGCCCAGTCAGTTCCTTCACAGAATTCAATAACAACCGGGACTTCAGCGAGCTCCGGATCAACCGGGAGTTTACAGGGTTCACAGACAACTGTGACATCACTGGGTTCACAGACTTCTGAGAGTACAGGAAACGGGGAAATTCACATGAGAATAAACGCGGCAGCCGCCAAAAAAATAATTGATGACAACAAGAATGCCATAATCCTGGATGTGCGCACGCCTGAGGAAAATCGCGAACTTCGCATTCCAGGTAGCGTCTTGATCCCGTTGCAGGTTCTGAGCAATCGACTTGATGAACTGCCGAAAAGCGCAGACCGGCCGATTCTTGTTTATTGCCGCAGCGGCAACCGTTCTGCCCAGGCAGCTGCGCTGCTCGAACAGAACGGCTTTCCTGCTGTTTACGATTTCGGCGGCATCATGGACTGGCCTTACGAAACCGAAAAAGGCTGAACAGCCAGACTCTGTTTTTAGAGGGCGGCTTCAACTTCCTGCAGGATGACGTCCTTCGGCTTTACACCGATGGATTTCATCAACACTCTGTCGCCGCTGATCAAAGCCAGGGTAGGAATGCTCATCACATTGTATTTACCAGCCAGATCCGACTCTTCGTCAACATTGATTTTGACGACTTTTACTCTGCCTTTAAGGTCCTCGGCCAGCTGTTCCATAGTAGGTGCCAGCATGCGGCAGGGGCCGCACCAGACCGCCCAGAAATCAACCAGTACCGGAACTTCTGAATTCATTACTTCTTCATCAAACGTATCTTCAGTGACATTTAAAACTTCTGCCATAAATATCAACTCCTTTCATTACTCATTAAAGTATAGTCGCTCTGGTTCTGATCTTCTGTAACCCAGTAATACCAAAACCATAAATCAGGCAAAAACGGTATTCAGCGCAGCTTTATTTCACTCCGAATCAGCTGCAGCAACAAGCGCTATTCCCATTGACAGCAGGTTACTGAGCAAAATATCACCAGCTTTAACGGGACCACTGAGCTTTAGATTATGAACAGCAATCAAGGCTTCAAAATACTTTGATTTTGGTATAGGTTCCAGTGTGCGCACCGGTAATGGCTGGTGCCTGTCGGTCAACCTGATTACTGTTGTCAGCAATCGCCGTGGATTCAGAATTTCATTGCGCGCATAAACAGTGCCGCGCTCACACTTCTGGCCTTCAATGATCAGGCTTTCCGGTTGTAACGAAGATCCCCGTACAAAGATTTGACAGCCTGAAGGGCACTTGATACAGGTAATAACCCGGCTGTTGTCACTTGATTCATTCACAACTATGCCTCCTTGTACTTAGAACCGGAATGACGGGCAAAAGCTGCAGCCTGGCGGCCAGCCAGGTCGCCTTCGCTGGAAACATCATCGACCAGGTCATGAGCCCTTAGCACATTGCCACAGGCAAATATGCCCGGCAGAGATATTGCCAGGTTTGCGTCTACAACCGGCCCGCCTGTAAGAGGTGACAGTTCGATACCGGCATCTCTGGCAAGTTCGGTTTCCGGTATCAGACCTACAGATACCAGCAAAGTATCACAGGCTATTTCTTTTTCCGTTCCCTGCACAGGCTGCAGTCTTTCATCAACACGAGCTATAGTAACCGAGCTCAGACGTCTGCGGCCCTCAATCTTAATAACGGTATGCGATAATAACAGAGGTATATCAAAATCATCCAGACACTGCACAATATTTCGCTGTAAACCACTGGAACAGGGCTGGATTTCAACACAAGCCAGAACCTGAGCACCTTCACTGGCAAGCCGCCTCGCCATGATCAGGCCGATATCGCCGGAACCCAGAATTATGATGCGGCGGCCGGGCATCAGGCCTTCCAGATTAACGAAGCGCTGCGCTGTTCCCGCGGTCATGATTCCCGAGCAGCGGCTGCCGGCAATGGCAAGAGCACCCGCCGGCCGCTCACGGCAGCCCATTGCCAGGACAATGCTGCCTGCCCTGAGCAGCTGCAGCCCGTCACGGGGATTGATAGTTTCAACGCAATGGTCTGGAGTCAAGGAAAGTACCATGGTTCCGCAGCGCCATTCCACGCCGCTTTCAGCAATACGGTCAATATCCCGCTTGGCATATTCCGGCCCTGTCAGTTCACTTTTAAAGCGATGTAAGCCAAAGCCGGTATGAATGCACTGCCGCAAAATGCCGCCCAACGAATCCTCGCGCTCAATTATCAGCACCCGTTCCGCGCCCTCAAGCTTAGCCGCCAGTGCAGCTGCCAGTCCGGCCGGACCGCCGCCGATAACCAGAACATCCACGTATTCAGTCTTCATCGGTTTTTACGCTCCTGTCTGCTGCGTTGGGACGAATTACGCTTTCCTCCGTCTTTTGCGACAGTCGCCGTTCCAATTGTTGTTGAGATTCCTCCAGAGTACCAGTCAAAATAGTGGAACCGAAGCCGTTCTTGGTTATCTCTGTCGTCGGAACTCCAAGTTCTGCCGCTAGAACAGCCACAACCCGCGGCAGGCAAAACCCGCCCTGGCAGCGCCCCATGCCGGCTCGTGTCCGCCGCTTAATCGCATCAACAGTGCGGGCACCGGGTATTCTACGGATCGCAGCTCTGATTTCAGCTTCACTCACCATTTCACAGCGACATACTATGCGCCCATAAGCAGGATCCCTGGCAGCGGCAGCCGCCCGGCTCGTGCTATCCATAGTACGTAACGCCTGTTGTCTGGCTGGTGCCGGAAGAAATTCACTCTTTTTTCCGGCTTGGAGCTTTTCAGTTATGCGGGCAGTCAGTTCAACAGCAACAGCCGGTGCAGCTGATAAGCCGGGCGATTCCATACCGGCGGCATTGAAAAAGCCGGGACAATCCGGAGTTTCGCCGATAATGAAATCGTGACGATCACTACGGGCGCGCAGACCGGCAAAACTTGTTATACAATGTTCAATCGGCAGATCAGGCCAGGTTCGCCGGGCAATCCTGGTTATTTCCCTTAAGCCGGCTGCGGTTGTGCTGTTATCATCCTTGTCAGCTGTTTTTTCGGAATTCGGACCGATCAGAAATGTGCCTTCAACCGTAGGCGAAATCATCACACCTTTAGAATCAGCAGTTGGTGTCTGGAAAACTGTTGCCTTAATTGCCGGTCCCAGTGCCTTATCCAGCATTAAGTATTCACCGCGATTCGCGGTTATAACAAAATGATCACTGCTGACCTGATTGTTGAAGACATCAGCATAAACACCGGCAGCGTTCACAACTGTTCGGGCCCGTAAGAAGCCCTGACTTGTTTCAAGCAGAAAGTGCGCCGGCGCACCTGTAACATCACTTTTTTCTATCCGTTTAACCTGGTTAACCTGACAGTTTAGTCTGAATTCAACGCCATTGACTGCAGCCTGTTCACACAGCCGGATTGTCAGCTCGTAGGGACTGCAGATCGCCCCGGTTTCAGCTAATAATGCTTTTTTAACTTGCTGGTTCAGTAACGGTTCACGTTTAAGGATTTCAGCCCGGTCAATAATTCGCAATCCTTCTACACCATTTTGTCGGCCGCGGGCAAGCAGTTCCGCCAGTATCTGCTCCTCTGAATCATTGAAGGCCAGCACAAGTGAAGTATTGCGTTTATATGGACTGTCAAGTTCACGGCTCCAATCTGCGAAAATCCTGCTGCCGGCAACATTGAAATGAGCTTTTTGTGTGCCGGGCATAGCGTCAAACCCGGCGTGGACAATCGCGCTGTTCGCTTTGGTAGTGCCTTCAGCAACATCCTCAGCCTTATCCAACGCGGCAATATTCAGTTCATACCGGGAGAGTTCCCTCGCTATCGCCGAGCCGATAATCCCCGAGCCGATAACAATTACATCAAGCATAAATCCTCGTTAATCAGGCATTCTGCAGAATACGATTCTGAAAAAAGGCGTCTGACGATTGTTTCGTCCCGACGCCTGATTTTCAATATTCTAATAGTTCAATTTTGTTAATCACTGTCCCGCATCTGAGCGGCATTCAGCGGCGTTTAACGCGTTTGCCAAAGATACTTTTCCTTTTTGGTTTCTTAAACAAATTCACCAGCTGCATAACCTCAGTTGCAATGCCGACTACGGCACCCAGGCTGCTTGTATGGTTATTTGCCGACTGAAACATATTAGTTATCCCGTTGCCGACTTCTGAGACTACATTACCTACCGCATCCACGCTTTCGCGGGCTGTTGATGTTACCTGATGGACATCTTCAAGCATGCCCGGCACATCATCATTTACTGCGATCGTCAGCTGCTCAACGTTTGCGGCGATTTCGCTTACCTGATCCATTAAATCCGGCAGTTTACGGGCTGTATCATTTACCGGTCCGCGAAGATCCGAAATCATCCGGTTCGCTTCTTTCAGCGTTTGCTGGAGGCGGGCAAAAGTCACAATCAGATAAATAATTAGGACAATTCCAGCCAGAGCCAGTAAAGCCAGCATCAGGTTCATCAAGTCTATGGTAATCTCCATGTTTTCACCTCTTGTTTCAAGCGCCACAATACGCGGTTAGAGTTCATAAACCGGTTTTTGGGTCTAGTTGAATTCAGCGGTTTCGACATGAGGATCTTCACATTCGACTGCCATTTCCAAATCCTCATTAACGGCTTCAGCTGCATCCTCAGCAATGTCTTCCAGCGCGTCGCCTGCCTTGGCAGCACCCTTTTTTATTTTACGTTTCAGATCACCGGCTTTGTCTTTGGCCAGCTGAGCTACGTCCTGAGCAGTTTCGCTCACGATATGTGCGCCCTGTACAGTTTTCTCTTTGACGATTTTCGCGCCTTTTTCGGCGGCCTGGCCGATTTCCTTACGAGTTTCTTTGCCTGATTTAGGGGCAAACAGAAGTCCGGCGAGAGCACCCAGAGCTAAACCTACGCCCATGCCGGCAGCAGCTTTCTTATGCGCGTGTTTGCGGTTTCTGCCACTAATGGCACCCATGATTTCATCAAGTTTTGACATCATATATAGACCTCCTAATTTGTTGGCCGGTAAACCGGCTTACCCAGAAAAATTTTTTATTGCATTCGTTCTTAAGAATTTAAAGAACAAATGCATTACATTAGTTTAATTTTAACACACTAACAGCGCATTTAATGTGCAACTGTTACGAAAATCGACTTATCGCGCTCTCACGGAGTTCCGCAAAACTCCGATGCCCTCAATTTCCACTTCAACAATATCGCCGTCTTTCATCGGTCCAACACCCGCAGGTGTGCCAGTAGCAACAATGTCACCGGGAAAAAGCGTGATTGTTTCAGTTATAAACTCGATCAAGGCAGCCGTCTTCCAGATCAGATGATCTGTATTGCTTTCCTGCCTGATTTCGCCGTTCAGCTTGGTCCTGATGCCCACATGGTCAGGATCAAAATTTCCGGTAACAATTTCAGGTCCGATCGGACAGAAAGTGTCCATGCTTTTAGCCCTGGCCCATTGACCGTCCGATTTCTGCACATCACGTGCTGTCACATCATTCAGAATCGTATAGCCGAAAACATAATCAAGTGCTTCAGACTCGGCGACCCGGCTGGCTGTACGCCCGATAACTACGGCGAGCTCACCCTCGAAGTCTACACGTCCGGAGACACTTTGCGGCGGCAGTTCGATTACTCCTTCCGGATCATTAATCGAACTGTTGGCCTTGATGAAAATAATCGGAGACTCAGGCACTTCACCATCAAACTCTTTAATATGGTCATGATAATTTTTGCCGATCGCGAGAATCTTGCCGGGTTCGCACGGCGCCAATAGCTTAACTTGATCAAAGGCAAGTGTTTCCCCTGTTGCCTGTCCACCGTTGTAAGGGGCCTTATCGAGCGGTTGCAGGCGCCCGTCTGCCCGCACCTCAGCAAAAAATATCTGATCATCAACTTTACAGCGAATATAACGCATCGGTAATGTCCTCCTAAAAGTTTATTACTAATTGTATTGATAACATAGTAACTGATTTTGGCGCCGGATTAAATTATACCGACCACCGGATTATTTTATTCCGACCGCCGAATTAGATTATTCCGGTTTTTCTTTGCCGAATCTCCTGTGGATATCGTTGTTAAGCTCTTCCCGCCAGTCCTCTGTATAAGTCCTGGCATTGCGCAGAAGTTCGTCACAGAAAGCTGCGACATCCTCACCTGTAATTTCCAAAACATGCTGTCCATTGGCTGCACCCGATTCGAATAGCTCGACAAGCTCTTTCTGGATTTCCAGCATGTCATAGCCGGAGCCGGCAGCAAATTTCCACATGTGCTGTTGGATTTTTTTGAAAACGAAGCTGTACTCCTCAGGCATTCTGTCAACTCGAGCCATCAATTGTTTGTATTCACGTTTGCTTTCCCGCATCTTTTTGATATTAAGATAGTTATCGAAAAATTCTGACATTTATTTTTCCTCTCTCAGCTGTTGGATTTTGGCTGCGATAAAATCCCATTTTTGCCAGAAGTTTTGTAACTCTTGCATTCCGGCTTGGTTAAGGTTGTAGAATTTTCGCGGCGGCCCTAATTCAGACGGTTTCTTTTCGGTCTCTACTAACTTGTTCTTTTCTAACCGGATTAATATTGTATAAACTGTTCCCTCAACTACGTCAGAAAAACCGAGTTCTCGCAGTTGCTTAGTGATTTCATAACCGTAAGTTTCCTCACGGCTGATAATTTCGAGCACACAACCTTCAAGCACACCTTTAAGCATTTCGGTCAGATTTTCCAGCTTCATCATCTCCCTTGCTTAAATATTTAAAAACTAATAAGTATGTCGTGATACTTAGTACCAGTGCATTGTATTACTTAATAGTTGCAATGTCTACTAAATACTGAAAAGTTATTGCACTAACTTTCACAGCAGAATTGGTTGCTATTGTGCTCTATTACAAAATGAACCAAATGGTCAGAAACAGCCGCTAGTCAATCCTTTCGGAAAGGTCACAATTAGAACTTGAAATTCCGCAACCATTGGTTGCAATTCTGGTACTGCTTTACAGAAAAAGACTGCGAAGTTTTATTCGCAGTCTTCTTCATCCTAAATGAATGAGTTTGTTATTTTGATCTTTTTATTCTTCGTTTGCAGCTTTGGTTTTTTTCTCGCGCAGATACTCATCTATAGCCTCTGCGGCTTTTTTGCCGGCACCCATTGCCAGAATTACTGTAGCCGAACCGGTTACAGCGTCGCCACCGGCAAAAACGCCGGGACGGCTGGTGGCCATTGTTTCTTCATCCGCCACAATTCCTCCCCACTTCTGGGTCTCAAGACCGGGTGTGGTTTGTTTGATCAGCGGGTTGGGGCTGGTGCCGATTGACATGATCACTGTTTCGACATCAAGCACGAATTCTGAGCCTGCTTTCGGCACAGGGCGACGGCGGCCGGAGGCATCCGGTTCACCAAGCTCCATTTCAATGCATTCAATGCCTTTTACCCAACCCTCTGGTGTACCCAGAATCTGGGTCGGGTTGGTCAGCAGACGGAACTCGATTCCCTCTTCCTTGGCGTGGTGAACCTCTTCCAGACGGGCAGGCATTTCGGCTTCAGAACGACGATAGACTATATAAACATGCTCAGCGCCCAGGCGCTTAGCACTGCGGGCAGCATCCATGGCGACGTTGCCGCCACCGACAA
>CAZOMW010000017.1:6225-24546 GCA_964581135.1 uncultured Oscillospiraceae bacterium | reverse complement strand
TTTCCAGATTACGGACGTAGATGAACTGACCGTGACTCTGGCCAACGCGTTCTGATCGCCAGCGGTGGATCATCGTATTATTGCAGCTGCTGAAGCCCTGCCCGCCGGAGGTCAGCATCAGCAGGTACCGGCCGTTGGAAAGCACATGGGCTTCCGGCGTTTCGGGATTAAGATCGGTCACCAGACGATCCTCGATTTGTTCCTCCTGGTATTCCAGCTGATCGATATTGATCGAATAGCCGTAACGGGCCAGCAGGATCAGAACCACTGAGCGTTTTTCTTCCAGCAGAACCTCGGTTGCCTGGACCATCGGCTCTTTGTGGAACCGGCGCTGCAGAGTTCTGTTGTTGAGAAAATTATTGAGCGACGTCAGAATCATTCCCTGATGGTGAGCCATGTAACTCTGCACAAGTGAAAAATTCTGCAGAGTGGTAGAGTTCGGCCGGCTGAAGTCAAGTGCTTCGTACATGCCGTAAGCTCCGGTGGCGCCGATTTCCTTCAGGTGACGCAGATTGGCGATTGAAGCTTCGGGCTTTATACCGATAGCCAGCGCTGTAGCGTAAGGCGCGACCACGCGGGCGGGCCGCATGCTTGACTGCAGCCGCAGATACTGCATGCCGAAAGCCATGTACTGGTAGTTGGAGTCAACGTCAAACATAAAGTACTGTGATTCCGAAACACCCCAGGGGATGTTGAATTTGCGGCCATGGTGGATCTGACGCTGAACGGCAGCACGGTTACTGCGTTCAATCAGGGTGCCGCGGGGTGCGCGCATGATCAGGTTAGGCATCAGATATTCGAACATGGTGCCGCTCCAGGAAACCAGCGCCGGTACACCATTTACCAGTGTCAGGGGGCGACCTAAAGAAAACCAGTGTTTCTGAGGCACATCACCTTTGGCGATTGCCAGGAAGCTGGCTGCGCGGGCTTCGGAGGCCAGCAGATCGTAATGCCCGCTTTCATTGCTTTGCGTAGACACGTTATAGCCAATGTAAAACAGGCGGTGTTTTTCATCGTATAAAGGCTTGAAATCTGCGTTATCAACTGTATAGTCAATTTCCATGCAGATGCTGCGGATCAGATTCAGCAACTCCACAGCTGCTGGCTGTTCAAGTTTGGCGAGATCATAAAGGCTGAGGTCGGGATCGAAGCCTGACGGTGCTGCGTATTCTGCCAGCATGTTTTTCAATGTGTCGGCAAAATCAGCGATCCGATTGGTGTAGTAGGAGTCCAGTTCCGGCCGGGCAGCAGCATCTTTAAGTGATGCAAAGAAACGTTCTTGCTCCTGTTCGTCAGCCAGTGAACCCTGCAGAATGTCCGGGTTAAGGCCGCCGGCGGCCAGTGTATCGCGGGCGCCCTGTTCCAGACGTGCATCAAAGAGAGTCTTTCTGGACAGATCGAGCAACCCGTTTTTAAGTGCGATCAGCGAGGTCAGGAAGTTACCGCTGTCAACAACAGAAACGTAATTCGGCCAGACCAGCTCCAGTGACCCGACAAAGTACCAGTTGTAGAGATGGCCGTTCCATTTGGGCAGCCGTTGAATTGTGCGCAACACGTTATCACAATGCTCAACCAGTTCAGCTAAAGTTATGTAGCCGAAGTCGCAGGCACTTAGCGCTGAAAGCAGCTGCATGCCGATATTGGTTGGTGACGTTTTATCAGAAACCTTAGGCCCGGGGAACTCCTGATAGTTGTCTGGACAAAGCCAGTTGTTTTCCGCTGTGGAAAAATCCTCAAAAAAGCGCCAGGTCTGGCGGGCAAGGATCCGCAGCTCACGCTCCTCATCAATCGGCAGTTGATAGCGGGTTGAAACGCGCGGCGGCAGACTGACCTTCCAGGCGAACCACGGGGCACCCAGCCACAGAAGAGACAGCAGCAGGAGCAGGAACAGATGGGCGCCACGCACCTGCCACAAGGCGGCCGCGCCCAATAAAATCGCCGCGGGCAGCGCCGGCAGGAACAGTTTTATGTAACTCATCAGAGTGTTTTCCAGTGATTTTTCCACGGACTCTGAGGTCTGCCATTCCAATAGGTAGCGTCGGGTAATGAACATTCGTACCAGCGTCCGGGATATGGCATCAAGCGAGAGCCAGGCGCGGAAAGGCAGGAAAATCACGTAAAGCAAAGCCTGAATCAGAATCAGACCTGCGTTTTCCAGCAGAATCTGGTGGGCTACCCGTACACTGGGGTTCTGCAGCTTGCTGATCAGAGTTTCGCCGAAAAGGGAGAGTAACTGCCATAAATCACCAAAGACCACAAAGGGCAGCCAAAGCCAGGGCAAAGCGGGAAAGAATGCGACATTAATTAGAATAGCCGCTACGCTGGCGATCGGAGTAATACTGCGGCGGAGGTTGTCGAGCATTTTCCAGCGTGATAGCCAGTTAATCGGCGAAGTACTGAAAATCCAGGGCAGCAGCTGCCAATCGCCGCGAATCCAGCGATGGTCACGCCGGGCAAAAGCCGCAAAGTTGGGCGGTGTGCTGTCCAGCAAACGGATACCACTGGCGAAGGCGCAACGGGTGAGGCTGCTTTCAAGCAGATCGTGCGAAAGAACGGAGTTTTCCGGAATCATGCCAGCAAGTAATGCATGCAGAACCTTGTAATCGTAAATGCCTTTGCCGACAAAAATTCCTTCATCGAAGGTGTCCTGATAGACATCAGAGATTACTGAGGCATAACTGTCGATGCCGGATTCTCCGGCAAAAACACGTGAAAAGAAACTGCTGCGGGCATCGCTGATCCTGGATGTGATTTCTGACTGAACAATAGCGTAGCCACTGACAATTCGTTTGGTTTTTGGGTCAATCACCGGCCAGTTAAGCGGATGCGCCATAATGCCCACCAGCAGGGCGCCGCTTTCGCGTACCAGCTCGGTATCCGCATCAAGGGTAATGACAAACCGGAAGCTATGCATGATTTCGGGCGAGCCGACCTGGATCCGGAACCCGGTTGATTCATCGCCGGAAAGCAAAGCATTGAGCTCTTCCAACTTGCCGCGTTTACGTTCCCAGCACATCCAGCATTTTTCAGACTCATTCCATTTACGGCCACGCAGAAGCAGCGAAAAGCGCTTGGTAGTACCAGGATAGCGATCATTGAGCTCGTCGATCGCTTTTGTGGCAGCTTCAATAATTTCGTCGTCATCGGGCGCGAATTCGGTCTGGGAATCTCGCAGGTCACCCAGAACGGCAAAGTACAGGTTTTCCTGTTTGTTAGCCAGATAGTATTTTTCCAGACGGGCGGCATAAGTGCGTCCGGCGTTGGCATTGCCCAGAATTACAGGCATAACGACATAAGTGCGAAATTCGGCCGGTATATGATCATGGAAATCCATGGCGAGCTGTGGCTTGGGCTTAATTATCCGGGTAAATACTGAATGGGTCAGCAGGATGCTGACACCCACCGCCAGAATCCCGATTGAGATGAAAAAGAAAACAGTTGCGACGGAGCTAGCGCTGAATAAACCGACGCCCGTGCTCCAGAGCAGCCAGAGCTGCAACACGGTCAGGATAGTGATAGAGGTTATATAAACCGCACTGCGGATGGTTTTCTGTCGTTCGTGGCGCTCCAGAGGCCGGTAGGCGCGATTGGCAATATAGTCAGCCAGCAGACTGCGGCCTCTGCCAACCAGAAATGTACCAATATGATTTGGGATGGGCAGTTCCTGCCAGGGAATGTTCAGAGGATCAGTTTCGTCGGCCGCTGCAGTGTTACCGCCGTTAATATTTTGTGAATTTGAACCAGAACCGTTACCGGCACCGTTATTTGCAGCTGCAATCACTGTAAGCGGTTCATCATTCGGCGCCCCGCGGCCTTTCAGGGCATGCTCCTGTTTGTCGCCAAGTCTTGCCAGCTGCACTGCTTTAGTTGCGATAACAGATTCATCCAGCTTGAATTTATCGGCCAGTTTTTGAATCTGGTGGCGATAGCGGGCCCGCGTGTTAGTATCTACGTTTTCGTAAACACCGGCGGGATCCAGTTCAAGAATTGCTTCCGACAGTGATATTTTGCGGTAGTTCTGCTCCCAGTTCATTTCGCCGACTTCTTTGAGGCTGATGATCAGGGCGCTGACTGTTGATTCGGCTAGAGCTTCGCGCTGCCGGTCCTGAGTTATCAGGTTATAAAGTTGGCGCTGATAATCGTCAACGCTGGCACCGCTGAAGCTGGCGAGCCAACGAACAATATCTGATTCATCCACCGAAAGATTGCGCAGTCGATAGATGAAATGAGCAAGGAATGTTTCGTCGCTGCACTCGTTCCAGAAATTTTCCTGCTGCAGAATTGTGGCTGTTTCTTCCGCGCTACGGCGCAAAGCAGCTGCTACGCGTTCGGCAGAATCATCTGCCCGCATCCGTATACGGATATTATTGATCAGACGGATAGCTTCATCGACAATACGCTCCAGCAGGCAGATGCTGAGGACATGCGGCAGAGCCCAAAGCTCTTTGGAAGTGAGTTCTTCTGATTGTTGATAATCGCGGATAAAGCTGACCAGTTGTTCTTCCTGAATGTGGCCGTTAGTACCGGAGATTATTTTATGCGCGATCAGGTAAATACGTGGATAACTGCGGTTGCTGCTGATATTAAGCGTCGGCAGACGTGAAAGCTGACGTAGATTACCGGCGCCCTGCAGACGTTTTATTTCCCGGTAAATCAGGTTGTAGTTTTCAAAAAGCCAGAGAGAGGCCGGAATCAGAGAAATAGTTCTGGCGGGTGTGCGGCTGAGCTGACGGCGTATATACTGCAGGTTCAAATATACCCGCCATTGAATATTCCCGAGAATCCGGCTGCGTCCCTTATGACGAACCGGATATTTGTTGGCGAAGGCCGACATGTTGAACTCAGCTTCATCAGCGCTGATTGTGGCATACATCAGTTGCAGCCATTCGCGCGACTTTACAGTTCGGTCGCCGGGGTTGAAGATATTCCTGACGTCGTGATAGCTTCGGTAAATCAGTGAAATAAGAAGAACAATCAGGGCGGTTACCAGCAAACCGGGCCAGGTAAGCCAGTATTCTCTTATAAAGCGACCTGCCAAAGATATCAGCAGGTCAGGCGTTTTCAGGTTTTGCAGCATGGCAGTGATCATTATTTGCGTTCGCTCCTTCATATGTCAGATCAATAGAGACACTGGACAAAAGTCGGGTCTGCCGCAGATTTCGAGCGGACATTCAGCGCCTATTCCATTGGATAAATTAAAACGGCCCCACAGTACGTGCGGTTACTTAATGATACCATACAGTCTGTTTATGCCTTGCCGGTGTGCTATTTGGCCAGTTGTTCCTGAAGCCAGCCGCATAAAATAAGCGCATGATTAACAGTTTCACTTTTAGCAGCATATAACAGGGTAACATTTTCGGTTTTAAGCTTTTCTGCCACCCGGGCAACAAAATCCGGTGAAGCCGGATTCTGCTGCAATTATCAGAAACTGCGGACTTCCTGAACACCGGTAATCACACTGTCGGCATCGATCGTAAACGAATTCTTGATTTCCTCTGTCTTGAAATAAACATTGCCTTCTACTCTGGCAGTCACCAGTTTGAAATTCGGTACAGCAACATAGATATCGCCGACAAAAGTGCCATGTTCAAGGCTGGCATTACGGCTGTTGATTGTCAGTTTTGGCGCTGTCAGTTTGAAGCGATCCAGAACTTTGCGATCAGCGTCCTGAGTATAAAGGCCGATCTTACGTTGGTAGATATCCTTGCCGGCATCATCTTTACGCCCATTGGTGAAGTCACCGTCCAGTACGAGATCTTTATCAATGGTCAGATCCTTAAGCGTAGCGATAATCCAGCTGCCATCTTTAGAAATTGCTTTTTCAAAGGCTGCCGCTGTGTCAACGACAGAAGCCGTAGCGACCGCATCGGTTGTTCCGGTTGTGGAGGCGACAGTAGTAGTTGTTGTGCCGCTTCCGCAGCTGACCAGGATAAGCGAGGCGCTTAAAAGACCAATAAATACGAGAGCGGATTTGCGGATGTGATTTGAAATCATTTTATAATCCTCCTGAGTAAAAACTCTGATAATTTTGCAGACATTGCAGTCGCTTAGTTTGTTTTGCAAGGTACATCTTTCAATTATAAATAAAACACTTGAATGGCCGTCTTAAAAACCGGACATTAAAGGAAACTTTTAGCCGCAAGATTGTTAATAAACAGCGACCTCGGATTGTTAGTGTATATAACGACCGTCTATAATGACCTTGACAAGTGCTTAAGTTAAAGGACGACAGAATGTCCGATGAGCATCTGGATTAGATGCCAGGTCAGTTCACAACCGAACCGCGATGAGCGCGATCCGCACACTCTGCGGTGTAGGAGGTCCCCCGGCCAGTTAATGGCCGGGGGCCTACCCGATTATTACTAATTATTAAATCTCAGCAGCACTGAATCATACTTCCAGAATCGAGATCAGAATCATCGGGCGGCGATGAGTTTTGCCGTAAAGCATCCGTTGCAGCTGGTTGAGGGCAGAGCCGCTTTCAAGCACTTCGCGCACTGCCTTACCGCTGTCGCCGGCTTTACGTACCATGTCCTCGACCTTCTTTGCCATCTCGCTGGTAATCCTCTGGTTTTCAATTTCGTATATAAAACCGCGCGCCTGAATATTGGGTTGGCCGATTAATTCACCATTTGCTCTGTTGATGGCGACAGAAACCACTACTACGCCGTCATCAGCGAGCAGCAAACGATCACGCAGCACAACCTCGTCGATATCACCGATACCGGAGCCGTCGATCAGGACACCGCCGGTCTGAACAAAACCGCTGATTTCAGCAGTGTCGGCAGCTGCTTTGTATTCAAAGACATCACCGTTATCAAGCAGAAAAATGTGATCGCGGCGCATGCCCAGGCTGTTCGCAAGCTCGGCGTGAATGAACAAATGGCGATACTCGCCGTGATTCGGAATAAAATAACGCGGCCGCAGCAGCGTGTGCATTATCTTCAGTTCTTCCTGATAGGCATGGCCGGAAACATGAATTTCCGAAAGTGATTCATAAATCACCTTGGCACCGCGTTTGTAAAGTTCATTTATAACACGGTAAATTGGTTTTTCATTACCGGGGATCGCACTGGAGGAAAGAATTACTGTATCCCCCGGCAGGATTTCCACCTGGCGATGTTCAGCAAAAGCCATACGTGTTAATGCGGACATGGGCTCGCCCTGACTGCCTGTAGTTATGAACAGTATTTCATTCGCTTCATAATTTTCAATGTCACGGATTTCAATCAGGGTATCCGGTTTATAATTCAGATAACCCAGTGAATCAGCGGCACTGAAATAATTCAGCATGCTGCGCCCGATCAGCACAACCTTACGATTATAATGTTCGGCTGCGGTGATAATCTGCTGAATCCGGAAGACGTTGGAAGAAAAGGTCGTCACAAATATTCGGCCGGTAGCGTCGTCAAAAAGATTAATCAGTGTTTCACCGACTTTGCTTTCGGACGAGGTGTAGCCGCCGCGCTCAACGTTTGTGCTTTCGCCGATAAACAGCAAAACGCCCTCGGCTCCGATTTCCGCGATACGCTGCAAGCCGATCGGTGCGCCATTGATCGGGGTGTAGTCAATCTTGAAGTCGCCGGAATGGAAGATAATACCGACAGGTGTGCGGATAGCAAAAGCGTTGGCGTCTGCGATGCTGTGGTTAATATGTATGAATTCAACGTTAAAGCAGCCTGCTGACTGATTTTCACCATCCCTGATCTCGACAAGCTTGACGCCTTTCAGGCCGGGACCGCGGTCTTCCAGCTTCTGGCGTACCAGAGCCAGCGTCAGGCGATTTCCGTAAACGGGCACTTTTACCTCGCGACAAAGCCAGGGGATTGCTCCGATGTGATCTTCATGACCGTGGGTCAAAAAGACGCCGCGCAGCTTGTTGATATTTTCCCGGATATAAGAAAAATCAGGAATGACAACATCAACACCCGGCATATCTTCATCGGGGAAGGCAATGCCGCAGTCAACAATTATCATGTCATTTCCGAATTCCAGCGCGATCATGTTTTTGCCGATTTCGCGCATGCCGCCAAGAGGAATTACCCGCAGCACACCTTCTTTGGCAAGTTTCGTTACAGCTGTCGGTTTTGTCCGGATGACTGGTCTTTCAATGGCTGCCGGTTGTTGTTGCGGAGTTCGATCCTGCCGTTGTCCTGTTCGGGACTGACTTGTCGACTCTGACTGCCTTGGAGATCGGGAACGGTCTTGCGACTGGGCTCGTCCCGGTCTTCTTGCCTGTGTTGCCGGGCGGCCGGATTGCTCCTGAGCGGGCTGCTGTTTCTGCCTGTCTGGCCTGCGGCGGGAGCGGGCGGTTCGATCCGATTGGCTGCGACCGGCTTGTGCCGCCTGCTCTGTCTGACTGCGGCCGGACTGTTGCTCAGTACGCTCAGTACGCTCAGTACGCTCAGTACGCTCGGAGCGTTCAGTACGCTCGGAGCGCTCAGAACCATCCTGTGGCTGCGTTCCGCGGCCTGAATTCCGCTGGCCTAACCAGCCGCCTGATTTCTGCTGCTGGCCGGGTCTTGCTCTGCCGCCTGATTTGCCGGCGGGCTGCTGAGGGCGCTGTTTAGCGCGCCTGTTTGGCTTTGTGTTATCGTTTTCTGGTGTCAAATGACGCCTCCTGTAAAATAAATTGTCGCTGCTTTATAAAAACCTGAATGAGCCGCATGCGACACTGGGCCTGATTCAGGGTAATTCCATCTCAATGACGAGAATTCCGTCTCGTCTTATTAACAATAATACTGAAATCAAACAATAGATTAATATCGTAGCACTTAATAAACAATTAATTATACCATTTATGTTACCAAACATAAACACTAGCCGGACATAAACACTAAACGGTCATAAACACTAACCGGATACCTGTCGATAGCTGAACCGCAAGATGGTATTCTGTTGCTGTTAAAAGATCGTGCAGCCCGGCATTAGTATAATCAGCAGAATTTAGCAGATGCCGAAAGCTGCTTCATTTGGAAATCGCTTTGAACAGGGAGGAAAGTATGGAGCGCCCTTACGATATTTTCGAACAGTTTTTCAGTAGACTCCAGGATGAGGAGGCAAAAATGCAAACGGTCAATCTGATGGTTGTCGGCAAGACAGGAGTCGGAAAAAGCACGCTGATCAATAGCGTTTTCCGGGAAAATCTCGCTGATACCGGTATAGGTACACCTGTAACCAGACATATACAAAAAATAACAAAACCCGGAGTACCCCTGACTCTTTACGATACACGCGGACTTGAGCTTGATCAGGCGGTACAGCAGGAAGTCGAGCAGGAGATACTCAACGAAATTGAGGCGCGTTTCCGGGCAGGTGCTTCCGAAAATTTCATACATATGCTCTGGTATTGCATAAACAGCGGCAGCCGCCGGATAGAAGCGTTCGAGCTTGAATGGATCCGGGCATTTGCGGCCCGGCTGCCGGTGATTATTGTCTTAACACAATCTGTAGGCAAGGATTATAAAACACTGGAAAAATATATCCGGGAACTGAATCTGCCGGTTAAGAGTATCCGGCCGGTACTGGCACGAGATTACGAGATTTCTGATGATATTATCCTGCCGGCGTTCGGACTGCACGAGCTTGTCGATACAACCTTTGAATGCCTGCCGGAGGCTGTTCGTACTGCTTTTATCAACGCTCAGAAGGTTGACGTTAAGCGCAAGCTGGAAACTGCCAATCGCTCGGTTCTGCCTTTTGTAACGGCTGCCTTCGCGGAGGGTTACAATCCTCTGCCCTTCGCCGACGCGGCTTTGCTTGTTCCAACCCAGCTGGCGATGCTGGCTCGTCTGACTGTTATTTTCGGGGTACCGATTAATAAAACACTCTTAACATCGATTATTTCCGCTGTTCTGGGTACTGGTGGCGCAACCGCAGTCGGGCGCACCATTGTCGCCAATATCTTCAAGTTCCTGCCGGGGGTAGGTTCGCTGGTCGGCGGGACAATAAACGGCAGTACGGCTGCCATAATAACGGCAGCGCTCGGATTAGCCTATAATCAGGTGATGGCAGCAATGGTTCGCAGGCTATATGAAGGCGAAAGTATCTCGGAAGCTGAAATGGTTGCTTTAATGAAAGCCAGGTTCAGCGAACAAATGAAACGCGGGCGGAAAATTCTGAAAAAATAACCGGGAACGTACAGCGGCAGCAATTGGTAGTATAATTGACAGGGTTATGTTCAGTATATTCAAATGGTCATAATGATTTTCCCCATAAACCTGATTGCATTCAGCCGTAATGACATCTTTACATACTGGAGGCGAAAAAATGGAGAGCTACATCGGTCAGGATTTCAAATACAACATCACAAATCAGGAATTGAGTAAGCACCTGCGTCTTGACGAAGATCAGAAGGATGAGGATTACCTGAAGGCAGTTTCAATGCTTGGTGAAGCGCAGGCCTGCGCGCGGCCTAAATTCGTTTATGCTGTCGCTGCTATCGACACTCGTGGATCTGATTATGTCAATGTCGAAGGTCATCGCTTTGATTCTGAGCTTGTGAGTCGTAATCTGGCCAAAGTCCACCGGATCTTTCCTTATATTGTCACCTGCGGTTCCGAGGCCGAGCAGTGGTCGCGTCAGTTTACAGATATGGTCGAGCATTATTGGGCGGAGGAAATCAAAATCCTGTTAATGAGAAAAGCTATGGCGGAACTTCGCAGTACTATCCGGAAACGGCATTTTCCTGATGTGGAATCAGTAAGCAGTGAAATGGCCAGAATGACTCCCGGCTCGCTGCCGGCCTGGCCTTTGACTCAACAGCGTGCCCTGTTTGGTTTGCTCGGTGACCTGCCTGCTCAAATAGGTGTGAGTCTTACTGATTCCTGCCTGATGCTGCCGTCTAAATCTGGTTCCGGCTTTTTCTTTACCAGTGATACTGATTTTGTCAACTGTAAACTTTGTCCGCTGCTTAATTGCCCGAACCGAAGTGCTGAATACCAGCAATAGTCGAGAATCAGGATTACAGTTGCAATTCAGGTTGATAGATCAGTAAAATGAAATAGAATATCAGATCAATAGAGCCGGCGGCAGAATATTTCTGAATCTGCCGGCATATAAAGCAGACTCCAGGAGGTGTCCATATGAAAGTAGCAATTGGTTGTGATCCAAACGCATCTGAATTGAAAGAACTGCTTGCCGCCTATATTAAAGGCTTGGGGCATGAGGTAGTTGATTACGGCAGTGATGATCCGATTTACGCTAATGTAGCCATCAAGGTCGCCGAGGAAGTAGCGGCTGGTGTCTGCGACCGCGGAGTAATTATCTGCGGCACCGGTATTGGTGTCAGTATAGCCGCGAACAAAGTTAAAGGTGCTTATGCTGCCTGTGTTTCCAATATTTATCAAGCAGAGCGCGCGGCTCTGAGCAACAATGCCAACATCATCACCATGGGAGCTCAGGTAACCGGCAGTGAACTGGCGAAATGCTTCGTCAGGGAGTATCTCAGCCATACATATGATCCCAATTCCCGCTCGGCTCCAAAGGTTAATCGTATAGTTGATTATGAGAAAGAACACGGCACCTGCGAATGAGCAAGGAAACAGTGAAAGCGAGGTAAAGCTATGGCAATTCCCCGGGAAGTCCTCTCACTAAAACTGACGGCTGCGAAATGCCGGCAGAATGTCCTGCGCATGGTCAGGGCCAGTGGCCACGGACATCTGGGCGGTGCTTTTTCCAGTATGGAAATAGTAACAGCTCTGTATTTTCACACCATGAATGTGCATCCTAATGATCCGAAAATGGCGGATCGCGACCGCTTTCTATTGTCTGCCGGTCATAAAAGCATGGTTCAGTACGCTGTGCTTGCAGAACGGGGTTTCTTCGATAAGAGTATTCTTGACACTTACGGCGACCTGCATTGTAAGCTCCCTGGGCATCCTGACATGCATAAACTGCCGGGCGTTGAAGCCAATACAGGCGCGCTCGGGCACGGTATGTCGATTGCCTGCGGAATGGCAATGGGCCTGAAGCAGGACAATAAAGCATCCCGCGTTTTTGTTGTGCTCGGTGACGGCGAGCTGCCTGAGGGCTCAAACTGGGAGGGCGCTTCAGTTGCTTCTCATTTCAATCTGGACAACCTTGTAGCGTTTGTTGATTACAATGGCTTACAGATCAGCGGCAAAGTCGAGGATATTATGAATATGTCGCCGATCGACGAACGGTTCAAAGCGTTCGGCTGGGCTGTAAAGAGCATTGACGGCAACGATATGGCTCAGGTTGTAGACGCACTCGACTCAACACCTCTGGAGGCCGGCAAACCAAGCCTGATTCTGGCCCGCACAGTTAAATCAAAAGGCCTGTCTTTCGCTGAAAATGATCCTGCCTACCACTTCTGGAGTCCGACGGCTGAAGAGCTGGATAAAGCAGATGCTGAGTTAGCGGCAACTGTAGCGGAACTTGAATTACAGCAGGGGAGGGTGGAAGAATGATTGGTGAATATTTTGATCCCCGTAAGGAGTTCGGCAAAGCTGTCACAGAATTGGCGGCCGAGAATGAGAAAATTGTTGTAATATCTGCGGATAGCGGCAAAAGCTCCGGCTTCGGCGAATTTGCCAAGCTTTATCCGGATCGTTACATTGAAGTCGGCATTATGGAGCAGGGTGCAGTTGGCGTTGCCGCCGGCCTCGCGTCTGTTGGCAAAATTCCTGTTTTCTGCGCTATCGCCCCCTTTGTAACCGCGCGTCCGTTTGAAATGGTACGTAATGATCTCGGTTACATGAACCAGAATGCTAAGCTGGTAGGCCGCAACAGCGGCATAACCTACTCAGATCTCGGCGCGACCCATCATTCACTGGAGGATTTTGCCATAATGCGTATGATTCCGGGGATGGTTGTGCTTGCCCCGCAGGATCCGACTGAAATCCGTTCAGCTGTGAAGGCAATGATTGAGCATGAAGGACCGGTATATATGCGAATCGGCAATCCGAAAATACCGGAATTGTTTGAGCCCCGTCCGTTTGTTATCGGCAAAGGCAGCATTTTGCGCGACGGTTCTGACGTTACCATCATTTCGACCGGTTCAACTACTGAGGCAGTTCTGCAGGCGGCAGTTACTCTGAATGCTCAGGGTATTGATGCTCAGGTTATCGGTATGCCGACTGTTTGCCCGATTGACAAAGAGCTGGTACTTGAAGCCGCCCGTAAGACCGGTCGCATTATTACTGTTGAAGAGCACTATGTCGACGGCGGCCTGGGAACTATGGTAGCAGAAGTAACCAGCGCCGATTACCCCGTTCAGGTTAAACGTCTCGGCATACCAAAGGCCTATGCTACTTCCGGACCCTATGGGGAGATTCTCTCCTGTTACGGAATTGACGCTGCCGGCATCACAGAATCGGTATTGAGTTTTGTTAACGAATAACTGTTAACGTGTAACAACAATTAATATTAGCTTTGACTGAAGTGCACCCGAAGGCCAGACAAAACCGCAGGCAATCGGAGTGCACTTCAGTTTGCGACGGACTGTCGGTTTGACGAAAGCACCTGATAGATGGTAACATTAATGTCTGCCAATGAAATAAATCTTATTGTGCTTTCTGTGCTCTTTTCGCTGAAGGTTCCACAATATCGCCCTGAGGCGCAAATTTCATAGGCGTCAGTGTTTTGCTGCGCCCGCGGCGCGAAACCGGTTTTTGCTGCTGACCAATCAAAAGGTCGCGGCTATTCTGCGTTTGCTGTGGAAGCTACCATGAAAGGACAAAAAATGCCAGACAAAAACCTAATCTGCAAAGAATGTAAGGACGATTTTGTATTCACAGAAACCGAACAGAGTGAGTTCCTCCAAAGAGGACATATGAACGCTCCGAGCCGCTGCCCGGCCTGCCGCGATGCCCGTAAAGAACTGCGCGCCACCTTGCCGTCGAACCATCCAAATTTTCAACAAAACGGCAGAAAAGAACGCGATCTGTTCCCTGCTGTCTGCGCTTCCTGCAATAAATCAACTACAGTTCCGTTCCGTCCGAGAACTGACAAACCCGTATATTGCCGTGAATGCTACCAGGGTCGCAGACGCTCCTAATTTAAATTCTGCGCCTGACTAAATGCTATAGATTACTTCAGGGACCATCTCAAAACTATTGTTTTGAAATGGTCTCTATTGTTGAGCAGAGAGTTTGATTTGAATCCTTTATTGTTAATACGGGATTATGGTGAAACGTCAGTTTTTCTATTAATCATCCAGACGTCAGTTCTCTATTGATTATCCAGTCGGATACTGATTTCACCGCTGTCAAGGTATTCCTCCCGACCGTCCGCAAAACGTACCAGCAAATGACCGGAGGAATCGATATCCAGCGCCATGGCCGGGAAGCTGCCCAGCGGGCTATGGACCATTATCTTTTTCCCAAGCACAAACGAAAATTGTTTGTAGGCAGTTATCAGGGCTGGATTGCGCAGGTCTTTGTAATAGATACAGAACTTATTGAGAATTGCTGCTATCAGGCGGTTACGGGCAGCCTCCACTTTTGTGTCAGCCGGAAAAACAGCAGCCGCTGTATCACGGATATCTGCCGGAAAGCCACCCGTCGGTTCAAAAACATTAATACCGATGCCAAGGACAATGTATGCCAGTTCGCCGGTTTTGGGAGCGAAAGACGCTTCCGTTAAGATGCCGCAAACCTTTTTCCCGTCCAGATAAACATCGTTTACCCATTTTATTTTTGCCGGCTGGTTCGACACTTCTTCGATTGCTTCAGCAACGGCGACAGCTGCCGTTGTGGTTAGCAATACAGCATCTTCCGGTGCCAGATCCGGACGCAGAAGCATACTTAGATAAATACCGGTACCGGCTGGTGAGTAGAAGCTTCTGCCAAGTCTGCCGCGCCCTTCTGTTTGTTCTTCAGCGATAACAGTCAGACCTTCAGCTTCACCCGCCACTGCATGTTCTTTGACTATTCTGTTGGTAGAACCAACAGACCGGCGGACATCCAATTGCAGATCCCGGGCGACGCCTTTAAGGTACCGTCTGATTTCGGCCGCAGACAGCTTCTCATTTAATTCATTATTTGATTCATTAGTTTTAACTTGCATTTCCCCATTATGATTTGAGGGCACAAAATCGTCAACCTTACTATGTAGCTGGTGCATCTTGCTGTGAATCTGTGGACTCGGTCGAGGTCAGAGGCAGAACAGTTGGCGGACCGGCTATTAACTCCTACACGTATTTTATAAGAAATAACTGCAATATTAAGATTTTCTCAATAATTCCACACATCCTTGGGGTTACAATAAGCTCAGTTGCTGACGATAACAAAACAACGGCAACAACGGCAACTGTGAATCGGAAGCAAACTATTCTTAAGCTGATTAATATTGGAAAAACTGGAGAACAGGCAATGTATCAAATTCTGATCTGTGATGATGACCCGGAAATTCTGGAGGCTATTTCGGTTTATCTGCAAATGGAAGGCTATAAGACAGTCAAGGCTTCATCCGGCATAGAAGCGGTTAAGCTGATGGCTGAAGACGGCCATAATTTTCAATTGATTATTATGGATCTGATGATGCCGGAAATGGGCGGGCTGCAGGCCACAGGGCTGATTCGCGAGGATTTCAATCTGCCGATTCTGATGCTTACTGCCCGTTCTGAGGAACAGGACAAGATTAAAGGCCTGAACATTGGCGCTGATGATTATCTGACTAAACCGTTCAGCCCGATGGAACTGCGTGCCCGTGTTCGTTCGCTTTTGCGCCGCTATACCCAACTTGGAAGTCTGACAGAAAAAACTGCGACATACAGTTACAGCGGTTTGTTGCTTGATGACGAAAGCAAGTCGGTTACTGTAGATGGCGAGCCTGTGAATCTGACAGCATCTGAATATAATATCGTACACTTTTTACTAAAGAATAAGGGCAGGGTTTTCTCTTCGAGTCAGATTTACGAGGATGTGTGGGGTGAAGAGGCCTGGGGCAGCGAAAATGTAGTCGCGGTTCACATTCGTCACATCCGGGAGAAGATCGAGATAAATCCCCGTGAACCACGTTATATCAAGGTTCTTTGGGGTCAGGGATACAAAATTGGCTAAGTCCAGCAATTCAGGCAAAACCTGTAGGACCTCGAAAAACTGCAGTTATTGCGGAACCAATACTACTCAATAATCAATACTTACCTGATCAGGGAGGCACCAAAATGCGTAAACCCAGGCACTCTGTCATTTTTAAATCAATGCTGTTTTTTATAAGTACAGCGTTAGTCGCTGCCATGCTGATTTCCGGCGCAATTATTGTTAATGCCAATTATGATGAATTCGTGCCTGCAACCCCATTTACGAGCAGCAGACGCCTGGGCAATTACCTGCAGGGGGCAGCCAGCCTGATCTTTACTGTAGAGAACAACCTGTCTGGTCGCTGGCCTGAAGACGGTATTGTCGAAATGCGAGAGCTGTCTGATCTGGCGCCGGATCTTGATCCCAATTCATATTGGAATCTGCTGGACAGTAATCTGAAGCTGCTTTACCACGATAACGCTACGGGTAATATAATTACCAACATTGACCATGCTCAGGCGGGAACAAAGAGTGATCTCAAATCAGCGGGTTTTACTAATGAGTTACTAAAGAATAATTATGCGTTCCAGATTGATTTCAAGAACGGCAGCATTAAGCTGGGCGAAGGGCTGACCGCAGCTGATGTACCGCCGCAACTGCAGCAAATAAGCATGTACCAGGCTGGCAGAAACGTTAATCTGACTTTTGTTCTTGATACAGGCTTCAGCGAGCTTGACTATCTAAGGAATGGGTCAATGGAATACAACAGGCAACAAAACTGGACAATATATGCCCTGATTATACTGGGGGTGTCTCTATTGTTGTTTCTGGCAGCGTGGATATTTCTGATTCGCTTTGCCGGTTGTCAACAGGGGAGCAGCAAGATACAGCTTTCCTGGTTCGATCGGATTTATGGTGAAATTATCCTGATTGCAGTTGTTGTAATTGCGGCAACAACAGGCGTAGTCACACGGAACTTTTTCGATAACTACGGTTCATATTTCGGTAGTAATACATTCGATTATTTAATCGGTATTCTGGTCTTTTACGTAATCGGTAGTGGTTTTTTTCTGACGTTTATCCGGCGTTATAAAGCAGGTATACTGTGGCAGCAGACACTGACGGCGACTTTGCTTCGGTTTGGCAAGAAGCTTTATGACAATCGCAAACTGCTCTGGAAAGCAATTCTGGTTTATGTCGCTTATGTATTTATGATTCTGTTCGCAACAGTAATGATTATATCTTCCCGAAACAATAGGATGTTATTTCTGCTCTTGCTGGGAGCGTTGGTTGCCTTACCGGCTGTGTTCGTATTGTTGCCGATCGCTCGCTGGGCAGTTCAGTTTCAGAAGGTAAATGATGCAGCCGCCAACATGGGGCTGAATTCCTATCAGCTAAATGAACCGCTGGAAGAACTGCCGATCGATTTACGTAATCTGGCGGCCAGTCTTACCAATACACACGACCGCATGCAGCAGGCTGTTGCCGAACAATTGAAAAGCGAACGCCTGAAGACCGACCTGATTTCCAACGTTTCCCACGATTTACGGACACCGCTGACGTCCATTATCAGCTACATAGATTTGCTGAAGCAAGAGCCGGAAAGCTCAGAGAAAACCGCGGAATATCTGGGTATTCTTGAACAGAAATCTCAGCGGTTGAAGGTTCTGACCGACAATCTGTTTGAGGCGGCCAAAGCTTCGTCCGGCAATCTGCCGGTAAAAACAGACAGTGTTAATCTTAACGAGCTGGTCAGCCAGCTGTCGGGAGAATACAGCGACCGTCTGGCAGCAGCCGACCTGACCTTGATTGTTAAGCAGCCGCAAGCAGAAAGCGGTGAAACCCTGCCGCTTGAAATAACCAGCGATGGCAACCACGTATCACGTATTCTTGATAACCTGATGACCAACGCCCTGAAGTATTCTTTGCCAGGATCCCGTGTTTACCTGGATCTTCGAACAGAAGGAAATCGGGCAGTGCTCGAGCTGAAGAACATCTCAAAAGACAGCCTGAACTGTTCTGTGGAAGAACTGAGCCAGCGTTTTGTCCGGGGTGATGAAGCCCGCCACTCAGAAGGTTCTGGTCTGGGGCTTGCTATCGCTACCAGTCTGGCAGAAATACTGGGTGGTGAGCTTGAATTTATACTGGATGGCGACCTGTTCAAGGCAATATTGAAGTTGCCGTTATGAAGTTGCCGATATGATAAGCAAATCACCGCAACGGCGAAAACTGCTGCGGTGATTTAAGGGCGAATTTTTTAAGCTTTCTCCGACAGACGGGAATCAGCGAATCTCCTGACCGCCGTTAATGTCTATCGCCGAACCGGTAATAAATG
>CAZOMW010000017.1:0-6215 GCA_964581135.1 uncultured Oscillospiraceae bacterium | reverse complement strand
ATTTTCGATCGCGAATTTTATGGCGTGAGCAACATCCTGTGCTGTGCCGGAACGACGAAGGGGGATGACTTCGATGCTCTTTTTAAACGCTTCCGGAGCAGTGACTTTTTCATGGAAAGGTGTATCTATGGTACCGGGCGCAATGCTGTTGACCCGAATGACAGGGGCATAAAACATCGCCAGACCTCGGGTCATGGAATCGACAGCACCCTTGGACGAGCCATAGGCTATCGAGTTGGCGTTTGCCCTGCGGACCGATGACGTTGTAATGTTTACAACACAGGGATCCGTACCTTTTTGCAACAGAGGTGCGCAGCCTGTCGTTACAGTCAGTACCTGATAGGTGTTAATAGCAAAAACCTGATGGAGAAAATCCCAGGTAACTTCTTCCATCGGCATGCGCTTAATCAGCGCTCCGGCATTGTTGACCAGGACATCGAGTGAATCAGTCAGATTTTTTATCTGAGCAACCAGATCAAGACAGCCGGCTTCAGTCGATAAATCAGCTTTCAGCAGCTGACCATTACCGCCGTTAAGTAAAACTTTTTCCAGCACACTTCTGGCTGCTGCTTCCGACTGGTTGTAATGCAGATAAAGGAAATTGCCGGGTGCCAGCAACTCGGCAGTGGCTGCGCCGATACCTGTACTGGCGCCTGTGATCAAGATTATTTTACTCATTATTTTTTCCTCCGGTAATTGATTTACTGGTAAGAGTAAAGCCAGAATAACACAATATGATACAATCAGCGACAAATTGCGGACTTATGCCGGCCTGTCCGGCAACAGGATAGCATCTGTTTTCTGTTTGAGTTATTATTATTGGAAGCAGACGCAAGTCGGCAATTTATTGATATTCAGGTAACAGATGCAAAGGTACATTCGTTTACTTCTTATTATATTGATCACAGTGCTGCTGCTGACATCGTGCTCACCGGTTCGCCTCAACCCACGCTATAAACAGTTGTTTCTGGCAGGTGATGAGATCCTGGCCCTGCAGACAAACGGCGCTGTTGAACGGGTGCCCAAAGAAAACGGTATGCGTCAGCTGGTTCTAAGGCTGCCGGCCTCAGATGACGGCAACGGGATAATTCTGAACGGCAATTATTATTACGTTAAAGGCAGAAAGCTTGTTGTTTTCCCCTTGCATAACCGGGCTAAAAAGGATATGTATACCGGTAAAAACGGTGAGGTTTTAAGGCTTCACCTTGTTTCGGATGATTACTTTATTATCAGCAAAGCTTTTAAGCCACGAGGGCTGGGGCAGCGTTTGGGAGAGTTTGAATTTTACGGATTCAAAGTCGCTAACGGCGAAATAATGCCGCTTAATCAGAAAATCGCCGATCCTAAGCTATCGCCGGTATTCCTGGTGATTGATCAGGACAAGCTGTTTTTCACAAACACTGAGTTCAAGCTTGGTGTTTTAAACCTTTCTACAGGTGCTGTCAGTGATCTTTCAGCGGAGATTGATCATAACCCGACCCAAGCTGTGATCAGCAATGATGTTATCTATCTAATTGCCAGGCATCAGGCTTTTTATGCTATGCCATTAACAGGTCAAATGAAGGCAAGGGAGATAGATTTGAGCAAAACAATGGGTCTGCCGGGCGCAATTGCGACGTCTGAAGACGGCATCTTGCTTTCACTTGAAGACGATAACCATAATGCCGCTATCTACAAATTGTCAGCATCTGATTATATTCCGGTTCCGATAACTGAACCCGATAAAATCCGCGTCACAAACCTGTCACACCTTCTCGGCTATCAGGATAAAGTGTTTTGCCTGAGCAATGAGGGCAAGAAGTTTGAGGCGCTGCCGTTTACCGGTGAATAAGTTTATAAAAGAAGCGAAAGGCAGGCACAAGATGAATCAGGCCGATATCTCCGATTTAACCCGCGAAAAACCGTTTAAGCCGCTATGGCAGGTAGTTTATGAGGGTTTGAAAACAGAAATAATCACCCTGAAAATCGCGCCCGGAACTAGAATTAATGAAAAGTCTCTGGCTGAACGGCTGGGCATTTCGCGTTCGCCTTTGAAAATGGCTATAGACAAACTTATTGCGGATACTCTGATTGAGAAGGAGCCCGGTCACAGCCCGGTTGTTACTGAGCTGGATTTTGCTACGTACGGTCAGATTATCAAAGCCCGCCGGGCTGTCGAATGCGAAGCTGCCTATATAGCGGCCAAGGAGATTAAACCGGAATGCCTGCAACAGTTACAGACCGTTTTGCAGGAATTTGACCGCTGTACTCCCGCTGATAAAATTCGTTGCTCCGAGCTGGATGACCAGTTTCATCAGTTAATTGTCGATGCTGCTAATAATATTTATATTTCCCGAATGTATGACATGATTAAGCCGTGGCTTTCGCGCTACCGTTATTATCTTGCCTACTACACCCGGCGCAACTATTACACGGAGTACCCCTCCTATCATGAGGCAATTTATCATGCCTTAAGTCACCATTTGTCTGAACTGGCACGTTCTGAGGTTGTTTTTGATATCACCAGAATGGAAAACATGATTCTAGACCTTTCATACCGATTCAGTAATGTCAGTCCGGAGTCAGAATAATTGCGTGGAATTCTGTGCACGTTTTCGTATACAGAGGCTGGTTGATGAGCTATCCGTTCACTTTTGGCCTGCTGAAATCGATCAGAATTATTCTTTGACACAATCTTGAATGTCTCGCATGATTAGTGCAGAGCAGGTACAATTGCCTGCCGAAAATGAGGAGGACGATCGAGATGAAAAACAATGTTAAAGAAAAGCTGGCAGCTGGCCAGAAAGTAATGGGCACTTTCTTCGAAATCGGCAGTATGACCGCTGTTGAATGTCTGGCGATCGCCGGCCTTGACTACTTCATCATTGATTGTGAGCATGGTCCGTTTGACGTTGAAAGAGCCCTGGAGTTCGTGCGCACCGCTGAGCTGAAAAATATTACACCGTTTGTTCGCGTCAGTGACATCTCCCGTCCGGCCATTTTAAAGATGCTTGATATCGGCGCCCAGGGGCTGATAATCCCCTGTGTTGATACAGTGGAGCAGGTCCGGAAAATTGTTGAATACGGTAAGTATCCTCCGGCCGGCCGTCGCGGTTTCTTCTTCACCCGTGTCGCCGAGTACGGCAATTCTCCGGCAGCGGCTTCGATCGATAACTATCTGCAGGCCTGCAACGACACTACTATGCTGATCCCACAGTGTGAAACAATCGGCTGTCTGGAAAATATCGAAGAAATAACGGCAATCCCAGGTGTTGATGGCATCTTTATCGGTCCTTATGACCTGTCAATCGCCATGGAGATACCGGGCCAGTTCACAAATCCGGCCTTCCAACAGGCGCTCGATCGCGTTAAAAAAGCCTGTAAGGCAGCCGGAAAACCGCTGTTTATATATGCCGGCAGCACTGCGGCCTCCAATGAATATTTTGCTCAGGGTATTGAAGGTGTAGCCTTAGGCACGGATCTGGCAGTTTATATTGATGGATTCCGTAATATTATGAAAGAAATAAAGCGCTGACGCGATGGGAGATTGCCATGAAAGTTGTCTTGCTGGATAACCAGACACTGCCGGGCGATTCATTGCCCTACGAAGAAAAGATTTTTGCGGACGCTGGAATTGAATTTGTTGTGTGTGAATGCCGCACCGAGCAGGACATAATCGATTGCGCCAAAGACGCTGACGGTTTATTGACAGTATATGCTCCGCTGACCAGAAAAATCATTGAACAGCTGCCCAAAGCCAAAGTCTTTGTACGTTATGGAATCGGTTACGATGTCATTGACGTGCAGGCTGCAAGCGACCACGGGATCGCAGTCTGCAATCTGCCGACCTACTGCATCCCGGATGTGGCTTTGCATACTATAGCGATGATCATGAACGCGAACCGGAAAATTGCCTTTTATGATCGCTCAGTCCGACGCGGTGAATGGGATCCGGGAAAAGGTTACGAAATGCACCGGCCGGATCAGCTGACTCTGGGATTCCTTGGCTTCGGCAATATTGCTCGCATGACCGCGGAACTAATTAAACCGTTGGGATTCAAGCTGATTGCATACGATCCTTATTTGTCTGCGGACCGCTTTGCGGCACTGAATGCTGAGAAGGTTGAGCTGGAGAAGCTTCTGGCCTTATCTGACGTTATTTCGCTTCACACCCCGGTTACTGCCGAAACAAGACACATCATTAATCAGGAAACAATTGCGGCTATGAAACCGGGGGTAACAATCGTCAACACCTCCCGCGGTGAGCTTGTCGATACAGCAGCCCTGATTAAAGGGCTGGAGAGCGGTCATATTCAGGCCGCCTGTCTTGATGTGCTTGAACATGAACCTCTGGCCGATGAACATAAGCGGCTGCTTGATTTTGAAAACGTAACGCTTAGTCCTCATACCGCCTATTTCTCGCATGAATCCGCGATCGACCAACACTGTCAGGTTGCCGAAAGTGCGGTTGCCGTATTGCGCGGTGAAAAACCTGCCAATATTGTCAATCGCAGGGAGCTTGGTCTGGTCTGAAATTCAACTGATATTACATCTCATACGCTGCAGCAATGATCTGCCTCATTGCTGCAGCCTCAATTTATGTCGTTCACACAGCTGTCGGGCTCATTGAACTTTACGTCTGAAATACATATAATAGCAATACCTAAAACGTTTACGGAAGTGAAAAAACTTATGGCTAATAAACTACGAGCTGCTGAAATGAACAAATGTATTGGTTGTTTTACCTGCATGAATATTTGTTCAATTATTAATCGAAAAAACCATTCCCTGACCAAAAGCGCTATTAAAGTAAAAACTGCCGGTGGCATGACCAGCCGTTTTATTGCAGTTGTCTGCATTGCTTGTCACGACCCGGCTTGCATGGAAGCCTGCCCAAGCGGGGCGCTTACCAAACGAGAAGGCGGCGGCGTTATTCTCGATCCGGAGAAATGCATAGGCTGTCGCAAGTGCGTGGATGCATGTGTAATGCAGGCCGTGTTTTTTGACGAGGAAACCAACAAACCAATAATTTGTCGTCACTGCGGTTCTTGCGCCCGTTTTTGCCCGCATCAGTGTCTGGTTATGGAGGAGGTCGCGGAAAATGATTAACGAAAAATTCATTCGCGTTCTCTATGTTGACCTCACCACAGGTAAAATCAGAATTTCCCAACGGGAAGACCTGATGGCATATCTGGGCGGTGTTGGCATCGCCAGTAAATTACTGGAAGAAAGCATGCATGCTGAGCTTGATCCGCTGCATCCCGATCAGCCGATAATATTCGCTATCGGTGCCGGAACCTGGACATTCCCGGTAATGACCAAAACCGTGGCTATGTTCCGTTCACCCCTGACCAATGAGCTGGGAGAATCCTACGCCGGCGGCCGTCTGGCGATGACAATGCTGATGGCCGGCTATGACGCGATAGTATTGTTCGGCAAAGCGGAGAAACCGGTTTATCTGCAGGTTTCCAACACTGACGTTTTGCTAAGGGACGCGCGTGCCATGTGGGGGCTTGGCAACGAGGAAACAGGCCTGGCAATTCGTGAACGGTGCTCCGCCGGCGGCAAGCGCAGTATAATTCGAATCGGACCTGCCGGGGAAAACAAGGTTGCCTATGCCAGTGTCTGTGTGGATACTTATCGTCATTTCGGCCGTCTGGGCCTTGGAGCTGTCATGGGCAGCAAGAACCTGAAAGCAATGACGGTGATCGGTGATCGCTCCATCCATATCAAAGACACACCAAAATATTTCAAAGAATACCAGAAGATTTATAAAAAATGCACCAGCACTGACATGATGGCTAAGTATCATGATGCAGGTACCCCGATTAACATTGCTTCACTGAATGCCGCGGGAGCTCTGCCGACACTTAATCTCCAAAGTGCCAGCTTTGAACATGGTGATTCCATTTCGGGCGAAGCATTCGCGAAAAAGAATCTGGTCCGCAAGCTTGCCTGCACAGGCTGTCCGGTTGGCTGTATCCATATTGGCATGTACCGGCGCGAATTTGACAAGGGGCATGAATATGAAGCAATAAGTGTCAGTTATGATTACGAGTTGATCTTCGCTTTGGGCAGTTTCCTGGGGATCGAAACAACTGATGAAATTATCGCCGTTATTGACGCGGTTGAGGAGGCCGGTATTGATGCCATGAGCGCCGGGGTTGCACTAGGCTGGGCAACGGAAGCTCAGGCAACCGGGCTGATAAATGAGGATCAGACTCTGCTTCAGTTGG
>CAZOMW010000016.1:9310-24765 GCA_964581135.1 uncultured Oscillospiraceae bacterium | reverse complement strand
GGCTCTTTACTGGTAGCTGCGGGTAAGTTTGATCTAAAAACAGACGAGCTCTGCAATCTTTATCCGAGAATTGGTGATCTGCCGTTTGATTCCGAACGAAAAATGATGACAACATTCCACAGCGGCTTTGAAGAAGCGCCGGTAATGGCAATGACCAAGGGCGCACCTGACATTATTCTCAGGCTTTGCAACACCTTTTCAACGTCGGCTGGTGAAATCCTGATGACTGACGAGCTAAGGGAGAAAATTCTTGAAGTCAATAGCACTTTAGCTACTTCAGCGTTGCGTGTGCTGGCTTTTGCGACACGCAAGCTGTCTGAATTGCCGCCTGAAGGCACAGAACCGGCTGAAGTTGAGCAGGAACTGACCTTTACCGGCCTGATGGGTATGATTGACCCCGCCCGACCCGAGGCGCGCGATGCTATTGCCGTCTGCACCCAAGCGGGCATCCGTGCAATTATGATCACCGGCGACTACAGGGAAACAGCAGTCGCAATTGCTCACGATCTCGGCTTAATGAAACCGGGCGACGGTGTGATGTCCGGCCTGGAAATCGATAAGCTGTCAGATGAAGAAATGTGCGATACCGTTGAACATACCTCAGTCTACGCGCGAGTTTCGCCGGAACATAAGGTTCGCATCCTGACTGCGCTGCGCGGCAATGGTCATATTGCGTCTATGACAGGTGACGGCGTTAACGATGCCATGGCTTTGAAGAAGGCTGACATCGGCGTTGCTATGGGAATTACCGGTACAGATGTTGCCAAGAACACGGCGGATATGATTCTGACGGACGATAATTTTGCTACAATTGTCCGGGCAGTTGAAGAAGGCAGAATCATTTACAGTAATATCCGCAAGTTTGTGGCTTTCCTGTTATCCTGTAATATCGGTGAGATTCTGGTCATTTTCATTACCTCGCTTGTTATGGGCCCGGCATTCGTGCCGCTGGTACCAATCCAGCTGCTCTGGCTCAACCTGGTTACTGACAGCTTCCCGGCGCTGGCGCTGGGTCAGGAAAAGGGCGAACCCGACATAATGGATCAACCGCCACGCGATCCGAAAGAACCGATTCTCAACAAACCGATGATCCGCACAATTACTTTGCAGAGTATCGCCATCTTTGTCGCAGTGTTCACAGCCTTCCGGATCGGAATGCTGGTATATCCCAATACTTCTGCAATAGTCGGACCTTCGCAGGGCGCGCGTACTTATGCCTTTATTACGTTAATCATGAGTGAGCTGATCCGTTCATTCAGCGCCCGCTCCGAACGCGTACCGGTATTGAAAATCGGCCTCCTCAGCAATCCGACAGTTGTCAAAGCCTTCCTGCTGTCAACCGCCCTGACTATCGCTGTTGTTTACCTGCCTTTCATGCACGATATTTTCAATACAACCAGTCTTACATTAGCAGACTGGCTCAGGATTCTGGCATTGGCTGTAATCCCGTTTACTGTAGGTGAGCTTGAAAAATACATTGTTTATCGCAGGAATCAGAAGGCACATCAACAGCATCAGTAATTCAGTCTCCAGGTCAGTGATGGCGGTGGCCGCAAATCAGTTATTGTGCTGTGTATTGCGACAACCGCAAATCAGCTGTCGCAATGCCAAATAAGCTGTCGCAAATCAGCTGTTTGCGCTTGCGCCGGCCCGCTTTATATGATAGACTACATTTTGCTGTAAAGACGGCTGTATCTGGCTGGAAAAGAACCTTTATACCGGAGGTAATCCCCTGTGGATGTATTCAAAATCGTACTGGCAATTTTTGACATTCTGGTTAGCATCGCTCTTGTTTTACTGGTAGTTTTCCAGGAAGGAAACTCTCAGGGGCTGGGCGCGATCGGCGGCGGCGCGGAAACATTCTTCGGCAAATCAAAGGGCCGCAGCATGGACGCTCTACTCAAAAAACTTACCTCTGTCTGCGCCGGACTTTTTGCCGTCCTGACTGTAGCTCTTTATTTAATGACCAGCCGTGGCTGAGCACGAACCACAATCTCCAGGCTCTTACCGACTGCGGTCTGCGTCTGTCGACATCAGTAACTGTTAATATGATTTCAAGGACCATCTGTTAAGGCAACAGAGGGTCCTTTTTTACCGGAGCCGACTTGTCAGGAGGTGGTCTCAATGCAACAACTGGTAGGTATTTTACAACAGGCAGGAACCGATGGCTTACTGAAGCTCGATGCGTTCGATGCTGTTCTTGGACGGGAAATCCATATTCCTGCCAATGCGCTCAACGGCGCGCCGTTTGGGATGAAGGTTGTTGCTGAGCTGCTTTCGCCCCCGACTGAGACCAGAATGGCACGCGCGAAAATCATCGAGGTGCTGGGAGATCCGGCCAGGCCGGATGTCGCGATTACCGCGATTATTAGACGTTACGGCATTTCTGAGCGCTTTCCCGAGGCAGTGCTGGCAGAAGCCGAGGAATTTCCTCTGAATCCCGAAAAGGACGCTGTTGCCGCTGAAATCGCCTCGGGCCGTTCTGACCTGCGGACCTGGCGTTGTTTCACCATTGACGGTGCCGATGCCAAGGATCTTGACGATGCCGTTTCGATTGAACACCTGCCGGGCGGTCGATTCCGACTCGGCGTTCACATTGCGGACGTGAGTCATTATGTGCGGGAAGGGTCCGCTCTGGATATCGAAGCTCAGAAACGCGGCAATTCCGTTTATCTGGTGGACCGGGTTGTTCCTATGCTGCCGCCGCGCCTCTCCAATGGTCTCTGCAGCTTGAATCCCGGTCACGACAGACTTACTCTCAGCGTCATAATGAATTTCAACGCTGAGGGCATTATTGATAAAGGCGAAATAGTACGCAGCGTTATTCACAGCAAAGCGCGCACAACCTATGAGGAAGTGCGTGAAGCGCTGGAGACCGGCAACGTGCTTGCTGACCGTTATCCCGGTTTTCTGGAGGATCTCCAGGCAATGCGCGTTCTGGCGGATAAGCTTTCCGCTTTGCGAAGCGCGCGGGGCGCTCTGGAATTTGAATTCCCTGAGACCAGGGTTGAGCTTGACGAAACGGGCCGACCGCTTTCAATCGCTCCTTATCCGCTCAGCTTTGCCAATGAGCTGATTGAATCATTTATGATCGCGGCTAACGAGTTTGTCGCCAGAGAGCTGCAAACCCTTCAGTTGCCCGGTGTTTACAGGGTGCACGAACTGCCGGACAGAGAAAAGCTGGAGCGGTTTACGAATCTTGCGAAAACACAGGGAATCAAACTGCGTTTCCGCAGCGCACCCAGACCGATTGACCTCGCGGGTGCTCTGGAGCAGATTAAGCATGAGCCGGCGGCCCACACATTGTCGCAATTGCTGTTGAGGTCTTTGGCCAAGGCACGTTACGCGCCGGAGAATCTGGGACATTTCGGTTTGGCCTCGGAAAACTATCTGCACTTTACCTCGCCGATTCGCCGTTATCCCGATTTGTTTGTGCACAGGGTAATAACAGGACTTCTGACAGATAATATACATCGTAAACGCTGGCAGGCAGCCTCTGAGCATGTGGCTGAGAACAGCTCTGAAACTGAGCGGGCGGCTGACCAGGCTGAGCGCGACACAGTGGGACAAAAAGCAACGGAATATATGGCTGAAAGAATCGGCGAAATGTTCAGCGGGTTTGTTGCCGGTTTCAATAATGCGGGGATTTTTGTCCAGCTGGAGAATACGGTTGAAGGAATGATTCCTTACCGCGATCTGGATCAGTATTACATTTATGACGAAAACAAGTTAACAGCTTCAACCCGCGATGGTTTGTCCTCTTTCCATCTGGGGGATCCGGTGCGGGTGCAGGTGGCGAGGGCTGATACGGTTACCAGGCAGATTGACTTCGCCTTGCTGGAGGCGCCGGCAATAAACAGTCATCCGCGCGTGCCGATGGCTGTAGGCGGTAAATCCGGACGCGGCAAGGGCAAAAAGCCCGGCGTCAATAGTAATGCAGCCTATACTCCCGGCCAGGCAAAAAAAATGTTGGACGCTAAAAAACGCAGCAAAGATCGAAATAAAACCCGTAAGAAGGATCGTCGCAAAAAATAAGCATATTTTTGAATTCACCTGCCTGTGCAGGTATTACCCAGCTCTTGGAGGCAGCGCCTAGCTGAATTTGTTCATTTCCTGAAAGCGATTGTATTCCTGCCCTTGATATCCTAATTGAGCAGAGATATCATGAGCTGCGTTTAATAATAAAGGCCGGTAACTCAATAACTTATCCTTATTAGTGTAAATAACAGGCACAGATATACTGATTCCTGCTTTAATTTTGCGGTCGCTGCCAAATATCGGCGCTGCGATACTGTTGATGTGCTTGTCGTGCAATCCCCAATTATTCGCGATTCCTTCCTCCGCAATCGTGGCGACTTCTGCCAGAAACAGATCAATGTCCTTGATTGTGTGTGGATGTGAAGTGATTTCCCTGACCATATCCTGCCTGGTTTGCAGTGGCTGGAAAGCAAGTATGAGCTTGCCGATCGCGGTTTCATGCAGCGGCAGGCTAAGGCCGATATAGGAATGCATCCGTATCATATGCGTAGAATCAATTTTATCAACAAAAATTATTTGCAGGTCGCTTAAAACGCCCAGATGAATTGTTTCTGAAACCTGTTCGTTGAGCCGTTGCATTATTGGATGCGCAGCGCCGATCAGGTCTTCACTGGCATTGCCTCCGGCTGATAATAGAAAAAATGCCGGACCGATTATATGCCGATGATCCTTCGTAATTGCCAGGAACCCTTTATTCCGCATAGTTTTCAGCATTCTGGAGGCAGAGCTGTAATGGATATCCAGAAATTCAGCGGCTTCGGCAATGTTTAAAGGACGACGACTTATTTCGAGGATGAGATCCAGTGCTTTATCAATTGTTTTCAACGGCATATTCCTTTCGTGACGTTGCTGGTGGATTAAAGGTGTAACCGGTGTAACAGATTAAAGGTGGATATGTTGACACTGGCTTGAATATTAATTACACTATTTGCAAATAAAGATATATTATTTGCATTATATGCAAATAATAACGAAAATCAAAAGGCTCGTCAAGCGGTTTTGCATGATTGAGGGGCAGATGAGTATTCAGAAAAAGCTGTTGGGCAAAACAGCTTTGATCACTGGCGGAGCCCGTGGTCTGGGCAGGGTATATGCATTGCACCTTGCGGCTCTGGGCGCAGATGTTGGTATTATTGACATTGACCTGAGGTCATACAGGGATTTTGCCGCCGAACAGGATCTTATGACAGCTGAAACGACAATGGCTGAAATTATTCAGGCAGGTCAGCGTTCCTGCGGCCGGGAAGCTGATGTATCCGATTGGGAGCAGGTGAGCAAGGCTGTAGATGAGATCGCTGAAGAGTTGGGCGGCATAGATATTCTTGTTTGCAATGCCGGTGGCGGCTCGGGCGGTTTCGCGGACAATCCGGCTTCGGATATGGATCTGGAACAATACCATACCATTATGGCACGTAATCTGAATGGCACTGTCTATACGGTAAAAGCAGCAGTGCCGCACATGAAGAAAAAGGCAGGCGGCAAAATTGTCACAGCCTGCTCACAAGCCTGTTTGGGCATCACCCGCAATGGCACATTTGCCCATTATGCGATCGCAAAAGCGGCTATCATGAAATATACCAGGTATCTTTCTGCTGACCTCGGCCCCTACGGTATCAATGTCAACGCTATCGCTCCGGGGTTCATTCTTACCGGCAGGATTAAAGAATATTTTTTAAATTCTCCCGACAGGGATAAGTTTCTTGAGCATACTTCACTCAGGCGTTTTGGTACACCTGAAGATTGCGCAAAAGTAGTGGAGTTCCTCGTCACAGATCTATCAGATTTTGTTACAGGGACTATTATCGACGTTACTGGCGGCACGATAGATAAACTGGCATTTTAGAATATTTATGAATTGATAACAGGGCTATTACTGAACAAACCGGGGAGGTAAGAAAGATGAGCAGGATGATCGGCGGAGCAGGCATTATGGCAAGGTGTTTAAAGAAGGAGGGTGTGACCACTGTTTTCACTTTGTCCGGCGGACATACCACGTCGATGTATTATGCCTGTGCGGATGAAGGGATCGAGGTCATAGACTGCAGAAGCGAAGCCAACGCCGTCATGGCTGCCGATGCTTACGCAAAAACCACCGGTCAGCCAGGCGTTGTTCTGACAACCGCGGGCCCGGGAGTTTCAAATACCATAACCGGCATGCTGGAGGCAATGACAGGGCGCACGCCGGTTGTACAGATTGGCGGAGCCTGCCAGCTGTCGTTGCAGGGCACTGGCGATATGCAGGATGTTGACAACCTGAGCATTATGAAAACCTGTACAAAGTGGGCACGTAAGGTCTACACAACGCAGCGCATCGCCGACCATATGGACGATGCCTTTCGCTTTGCCACAGCCGGAATCCCCGGGCCTGTATACATCGAAATCGCTGTTGATGTGCTAATGGATGTAACAGAGGAAGATAGCGTAAGTATCTCCGCCAAGTCAAGGACCAGGGCTATTCCCTTTGGCGATCCGGCGCAGATTGAAACAGCTGCTGAGCTGCTGCTGAATGCCAGGCGTCCGCTAATGGTTATAGGCAATTCTGCCCGGTATTCCTGTGAACCACAGGACGCAGTGCGTCAATTAGCGGAGTATCTTGATATTCCGGTCATCGCGGCGACCATAGGCAGGGGAGTATTTCTGGATGAGGATCACATTCTCTGCAAGGCCGGCTCGCAGGCCGCAAAGGATGCCGATGTCGTCTTGGCGCTGTGTACGGCAAACGACCTTCCCCTTGCCAAGTTCCAGCCGCCTGCATACCGGGCGGATGCCAGATTTATAATGGTTCACACCGATTCTCAGGCAATCGGGTTCAACAGGGATGTGGAAACAGGTATTGTCGCGGGCGCAGCTCCGGCGGCAGCTCAGATTCTCGAACGGGTCAAAAGCCTGTCAGGACAGAGACGCAAACCGGAATACATCAAGGCATTACTTGAGGAAGCCGATCGTGCCGGTGAAGCGGAAAAAAAGACCATCCTGATGGATTCACAAAAGGTCCGGCCGGGGCGATGTGCATTTGAAGTCTGTCGTTTTCTTGAAGAGGACGGGCGCGACTGGTCCATTGTACCTGATGGCGGAGACAGCGGTTGTTGGATTAACAAGCTGGCTACTGCACATCGTCCTGCGCAAATATTAGGATTAATCGGCAACGGCTCCATTGGCCTTTCACCTGGTACTACAGTAGGGGCCTGGTACGGCGCGAAAAAACCTGTACTGCAGTATGTCGGTGATGGCTCACTGGGCTATAACCTGATGGAATTCTCTAATTATGTAAAATTTAATATTCCGGTCGTGGTTGTGGTTTCCAATGATTCTGCCTGGGGCATGGTCAAGGGCTTCGAATGGAATATTCGGCCGCATGTGTATGCCCAATATGAAAAAGAGCATTATAATCATTTGGGAACCAATCTGCCGTTTATCGAGTACGACAGAATCGCAGAAGTACTGGGCGGATATGGCGAACTGGTGGAGTCACCTGAGGAGATTGTGTCGGCCATTAAGCGGGCAGTCGCGTCTGGTAAACCGGGTATTATTAATGTTCGCGTGGAAGATATTAGCGAAGGCGGATGCAGCCCTCGAACCGCTTCGCTCTCCGATGGTTTTGCCAGATACGCCAAAGATTATTGCTGAGGAAATAAAATGAAAGCACTGATAATGGAAGAATACGAAAACCAGATTTACAGCGACGTTCCCCTGCCTGTGTGCGGTGACAGCGATGTACTTGTGCGCGTTATGGCCTGTGCTGTTTGTGGTGGTGATGTACACGGTTGGGACGGATCTACCGGACGCCGTGTGCCGCCCATCATAATGGGACACGAGGCAAGCGGCGTCATCGAGCAAACCGGAAACAAGGTGTCCGGCTTCAGGACTGGAGACCGTGTAACCTTTGATTCGATGATCTTCTGCGGAAAATGCGAGCGCTGTATAAACGGTGAAACCAATCTCTGTGAAAACTTAAGCGTCCTGGGCGTTACCTTCAACGGTGCAAACCGGCAGGGTGCGTTTGCCGAGTATGTTGTCGTGCCGGAACATATAGTATATCCGATACCGGAGGGTGTATCTTTTACAGAAACAGCCATCGCTGAGCCACTATCAGTTGCGTATCATGCGGCGCGGCGTTTTCCTGTAAATAAAGATGATTCCGTACTGGTCGCAGGTGTGGGCATCATCGGTTCATTGCTGATTAAAGTGCTGAAGTACATCGGTGTCAGGAAAATTGTTGCTGTTGATATTAATCAGAAAAAGCTAAATGCGGCGCTTAGAATCGGCGCTACAGATGCCGTGCTTTCCGGCAGACCGGATAGCGCTGAAAAACTAAAAAGTATTACCGGCAAAGGATTTGATTTTGCTTATGATGTAATCGGTCTTCAGGATACTGTGAATCTATGTATCGAAAATCTTCGTGATGGCGGTGGTTTAGGGCTGATTGGAAACGTTCATGAACATATCAGACTTCCTTTGCAGAGGATTGTGACAAAAGAACTGCGGATTTCCGGCAGTTATGCTTCCTCACATGAATATGACATCTGCCTTAAACTGATAGCGGATCAGAAAATTGATATTACTGATATGATTTCAGCTGTGGCGCCGATGAGCGAGGGGAATGACTGGTTTAAGAGGTTGCATGATAATAAGGAAGGCTTGCTTAAGATAGTATTAATACCGGATTCGGTTTATGAGCAGGCAATGTGCTGCAATAATTGAAGTTTTGCTGCAAAAATTGAAATCAGGCGATGTATTGTTTGATTTTCTCTTTTAAAGCATTTTCCTGGTCCTGATCAGCGTGGCACTCTAGCTGGATAGGCTTGGTCATATCAAGACTGAAGATGCCCATTATTGACTTGGCATCGACGATATAGCGACCGCTGGAGAGATCAATATCAAACGGAAAGTCATTGACGATTCTGACAAAATCCTTGACGTCCTGAACCGATTTCAGCATAATATTTAATCTGCTCATGTCATATCCTTTCGCTGTTGCGTGCAGCAGCATTACCGAACTGAAGTTTTAACTGAATATTTACGGATTAGAAACAAGTATACCTGTGTTGGCACGATCCCGCCAGACTGCAGAAAAAATAATCTGGAGTAAATCACAAGCTGAATTTCCGGTTGCTGATACCTGGGATAAATCTCTGGAAAGGAAAAACCCATTAATACAATGCGCGCTGCCCTTTACACACTGGGGTGCAAAACAAATCACTATGAAACGGATGCCGTCGCTGAACAATTCAGGGCTGCCGGTTTTGAAGTTGTGAATTTTGATCAGGTGGCCGATGTTTATGTGCTCAACACTTGTACTGTAACTGCTGAAGCTGACCGCAAATCACGCCAGTTTATCAGGCGGGCCCGCGGCCGCAATTCCAAGGCGCTTGTTGTAGCCATGGGCTGCCACGTAGAGCTGGCTTCAGATCAGGATTCCGCCTATGCTGACATTGTTGTCGGTACCCGCGGTAAATCAAAGGTGGTTGAGCAGGTTTTGGCTCGTTTGCAGGCAAACGACACCATAAAAAACCACACATTGGATTTTCCGGCCGACGGCATTTATGAAGAATTCGGGGCGGTAGTCCAGCAGTCTGAAACCCGGGCGTATATCAAGATAGAGGATGGCTGCGACAGCTTTTGTACTTACTGTGCAATTCCATTCGCCCGGGGTCGGGTACGCAGCCGTGAACCTGAGCGCATACTTGAAGAAGCCGCTCAGCTGGCAGCGGCCGGCTTTCGCGAAATCGTTCTGACCGGAATTCATATTTGTTCGTATGGCGCCGAGAACGGCCGCAGCAGTGAGGCTTTGCCTGAACTGGCAGCAGAAATCGGCCTGATTGAAGGGGTCGAGCGCATTCGTTTTGGTTCGCTCGAGCCGCAGTCAATCACATCGCTTTTCGTGGCACGTTGTGCTGAAGTGAAAGGTTTATGCAGGCATTTCCATCTTTCACTGCAAAGCGGCAGTGAAGATATTCTGTACCGGATGGGCCGCAACTACAACAAAGCCGGGTTCCGCACCGCCGTAAACTCATTGCGCGCACAGTTTCCGGAGGCGGCAATTACTACGGATATCATGGTTGGCTTTCCAGGTGAAACCGAAGAGATGCATCGTGAAAGCCTGGAATTTGTCCGCGCAATCGGCTTTTCCCGACTCCACGTGTTCCGCTATTCGCGCCGGGCTGGTACAGCTGCGGCTGAAATGCCTGATCAAATCGCGAAAAATACTGCTGTCAGGCGCAGCAACGAAATGCAGACACTGGGCAGTGAACTGGCTTTGAAATTTCATCAGCGATTACTTTCTGATCCTCAGACAGTACTGGTTGAGAAAATTCGCCCGGACGGCTCGGCAACAGGTTACACTGACACCTATGTATCGGTTATAATTGAGCCCGCACCCGGACTTCAGTCTAATCAAATAGTGGCTGTAATGCCGGCCCGCGCTGATCACGAATTTCTTTATGCCCGATTATGCACGCCTTAATGATTCGTGTTAAGATGATAACGATTATCAGCCGCGTCAAGGGACATTCAGCCCCTGCCCGGCAGATGCGGAGGTATTAACATATGGCTGAATTTGAAACAACTCGTTTTGAAATGGGTACTGACCGTAGTCGTGAAGCCAAAGAGATCATGACTGAGGTTTTAAACGCGTTGCGTGAAAAAGGTTATAACCCTGTTAACCAGCTGGTTGGCTATTTTTTGTCGGGCGATCCCACCTACATTACCAACCACAAAGGAGCCCGCGCTGTTATCCACCGTATGGAACGCGATGAGCTGCTAGAGGTGATCATCCGCGATTACATCAGCAAACTCTGATGGATGTCCGCGCTCTGGGGAACAGCGGCCTGGCTGTTTCCCGCCTCTGTTTCGGCTCACTCACCTTAAGCTCCTGCCAGGCAGACCTTGACCCGGAAAAGGGCGCGGATCTTATTGAATATGCCTGTTCAAGGGGTGTAAATTTTCTTGATACGGCCGAGTTATATGAAAATTACGGTACAATCCGCAAAGCTTTGCGCCGCATGTCTCAACCAGTTGTCATTGCTTCAAAATCCTATGCCTATGACCGTGAAGGTGCGCGCCAAAGCCTGGAAGAGGCCAGGCGGGCGCTTGATCGTGATGTAATCGATATTTTCCTGCTGCATGAACAGGAAAGCATGCTTACCCTCAAAGGTCATGAACCTGCGCTCGCTTACTATCTTGAAGCTGTTGAGCGCGGTTTGATCCGGGCTACGGGTATTTCAACCCATGCTATCGAACCGGTAAAGGCGATTACAGCTGCAGTTAAAGGTGAAGATCAAATCTGGCAGGCAGCTGAGCTCGACCCGGGATTATGGCGCCAGGCATCTGTTATTCACCCTTTGCTAAATATTTCCGGTATCGGGCTACTGGACGGCAGCGCCGAAGAGATGAAGGCGGCAGTAGCGGCAGCAAATGCTGCCGGGATCGGCATCTACGGCATGAAAATGCTGGGCGGCGGTCATCTGCTGCCGCGCTTTCAGGAAGCTGTTGACTGGGCACTGGCACTGGACTGTGCAGACGCTTACGCCGTCGGTATGCAGTCGAAAGCTGAAATTGATCTTAATATCGCCTTATTCGAAAATCGTATTCCTGACGAGGCTGATCTGGCGGCGACCTCGAAACAGCAGCGTCGTCTGCTGGTTTCTGAATGGTGTACCGGCTGCGGCAGCTGTGTAGCGCGTTGCCGCTCAGGAGCACTGGCATTAGAGGGCGGACGGGTTGTCTGTGATGCTTCTCGTTGCACGCTCTGCGGTTATTGTGCTACGGCTTGCCGTGATTTTGTACTTAAAGTAATTTAGGCTGACCGAAAGGATTATCATACTCATGAAATGGATGGCAATAGATTACGGTGATGTCCGTATCGGCGTCGCGGTCAGCGATCCGCTTGAAGTAACGGCTCGTGGCGTACGGACTGTAAACTGGAGGGGCCGCAGTCTGGATTGGGCTGTCGGGGAAGTGCTCGCACTGATGCAGTCAGAGCAGGTAGAAGGCCTCGTAGTTGGCGTTCCGCGCCGGACAGACGGCAAGCCCGGAGAATCGGAAGAAAAAGCGCGTAATTTCGCGCAGCTGCTGCACGAACGCAGCGGTATTGAACCGGTTCTGCAGGATGAACGTTTTACCTCGGTTATGGCAGGTCGTATCATGCGCGAAGCCGGAATCCGCGGACCGAAGCAGCGCGAGGTTGTAGATCAGATCGCGGCTGAAATAATCCTGCGCGAGCATCTTGAAAGGCGTCGCAAAGGCTTATGCTGATATGCTATAATGTCAAGAATACTGCTGAAATACAGCGGTAACACCTAACCAGGAGGTTACGATCAATGTTAAATGAGAATGAAAATACCTGCGGCCACGGCTGCGAAGACAACGAACAGGCCTGCGGATGTGCTGATGACGCCTGCTGCTCCGTCGAAGAAAACGATTCCTGCGGCTGTGGCTGCGGTTGCGGTGATGAAGCGGACGGCGAAGGTGTAATCACAATGACAGACACCGAAACCGGTGAAGAGTACAACTTCGTTATTGCCGATGACTTTGCTATTGAGGATGATCATTACTGCGTTTTGGTTACCATGGATGAAAATGATCCGGAGTTGGTAATTACTAAAGTCGTTTCACTCGAGGATGGCTCAGAAGGCCTTATGAGCCTCGATGATGAAGAATACGACAGAGTCTACGCGGAGTACGAACGCCTCTGTGAGGAAGAAGACGAAGGCGATGAAGACGAGGATGAGGAAACAGAAAAAGAAGAGTGATTTCAAGTCGCCGGTTCGTTCTGAACGGACCGGCGACGATGATATTCTGACGGTCATTGCCGATGTTGACAATGGCCGCGAATATTTTATGGCCTTTATCGATTCGTTCAGAATTGATAATCGCGATTATACCGTCATGTATAACTACGAGCCGGATGATGGCAGTCACCATGACCCTGAAATCATTATTATGCGTTCCGAGCGCAGTGCGGCCGGTGAGCAGTATTTTCGCTCCATAAAAAACCACCAGGAGTTGAGTACCGCCTTCGACGTTTTCTTTCAGCGTTTCGAAGAGCAGGGTGGAATTTGAGTGGAGATAATATGCTGTGTTCTTGTTTTGATCCATTTGGTCCGGATGATATTGAAGTTTACGATCAATATTTTCGCCAAACTGAAAATGAAATTTCCGACTCTTTTACTAATAGCCGGGTCGCCTGGAATCCCGCCTTCAATTATCAGAAGGCGGTTATTGCTGATTTATTCTGCCTGATCAGCGACGGCGGTGTGTTCACAACCCCGCATATGGCAATGCCGGTGGGAAACCTTACCGCTGAGGGCCTGCAGAAGGTTGTGGATACAATAGCTCCTCATTTTGACAATCAAGGCTGGCCGTTGCGTATTCTTTATATTGCGGAACGCCATCTGCCGCTTTTTGATTCATTAAATGGGTATAAATTTAAAATAAGTCATGATGACTGCTACTCCGATTATATTTATGATTCAGAAAGCCTGATGACGCTGGCCGGCAAAGCTCTGCACGCAAAACGCAACCATATCAACCGCTTTTTCCGCAATTGTCCGGATTATTCTTATACGCCGCTGACCATAGCTGATGAGGCTGGCTGCCTGGCTCTTGTTGAGCAATGGGGTACTGAAAAAGGCATAGACAGATACGATATTCGTGACAGTGATTATGTGCCGATTCAGAATCTGTTCAGTTATATGGACAAACTGCAGGTACGCGGTGGTGTAATCCGCCTGGGTGAGGAAATAGCAGCATTTGCTGTCGGCAGCAAATGGCGTGATCTGGGAGTGATCCACTTTGAAAAGGCCCGCACCGACATCGACGGACTTTACGCGGTTATAAACAAGCTGGTTGTGGAGAATGAGTTTTCCGACTGCAGTGAAATCAACCGGGAAGAGGATATGGGCATTGATGGTCTGCGGAAAGCCAAACAATCATATTTGCCCAAGCGCATGATAATCAAATACGAGGCACTGCTGACACGCGACTGACACGCGACTAAGACAAACATAAGAACAGGGGTTACCCTGACGATAACTCTAAACACACTTCATATTGAAACAACGTATCTCTGTATGAGAATTATTGATTCTGAAAGGTAAAGCATGCAGTACGAGCAGCCTGAAAAGCAGGATAAGGATACTAATGACGCAGTTCGTGACAACTGGTCTCGCCCGCCTGAGCCGGTTTGGCCGCTAACGAGGTTTAGTCTGCGGACTGTTTTTATTCCTTTAGCTTTTATTCTGTTGAATTTATTCATTGCATCTATAGTTGCTTCGTTATATTTGATTGTCCTGCTGCTCATTGCTACAACGACTGGTAATCAGGTAATTATAGATGCCATCAACGACCCGAATGCGATAACACAGCTGCTAATGCAGCATTATCCGATAATAACGGTTTTGTTTTCTCTGTTTCTCATACCTGTATATTCTGCTTATCTGTATTTTGCCAGTCGGCGCGATCCCCGGCTGCTTTTTCATGAAAAGCCCCGCAATTCGGATATACTTGCCGGTACGGCTATGATTATCGGCGCGCTCGGCGTTACCACTTTGTACATAACGTTCCTTACCTGGCTGGCTGAGCGAATTGAATATATCGGCAGGCTGATGGCAGACTACCAGCGCCTGGCTGGTGCTTTCACGCCTGAGGTCGGATTTTTCTGGCTGGTTATGGGAATTACAGTTTTAGCTCCAATAACAGAGGAGCTGCTTTTCCGCGGTATAGTTCAGGGCGAATTACGTCGTGTGATGTCTGAACCGCTGGCAATTATTCTGCAGGCATTGATTTTTGCCGCCTACCATATGCAGCCTGTACAATCAAGTTATGCTATTCTGCCCGGACTGCTGCTCGGTATAGCCTATGCCTGGTCAAGATCCATCTGGGTTCCGATTGTCATGCACATGGTATTTAATTTCTTCGGCAGTGTAGTGCCGGTGCTGATAATGGATGATCCCCGTCTGGTCCAGATAGCTACGTTGGTACAGCTGGCATTTATTGTCATCGGAGTCCTGGCCGGTATTTATCTGTACATTAACCGCCGGCGTCCGGCAATAAAAACATCTGAAGACAGGAGCATGTTTAAATGAAAATGAACGGTAACCTGATTATTCCGGAAGGATACTGTCCAAAACTGGACATCCGGGAGACAGAGATAGCGATAAAGATGATCAAAGACCGCGTAGAAGAGCAGATTGCTGATTCACTGAATCTGACGCGAGTTTCGGCGCCTTTATTCGTGCGGCGCGGAACCGGCCTTAATGATGATCTGAATGGCATCGAAAGACCTGTGCGCTTTGACATTCGTGATATCGGTTCCGATGTCGAGGTTGTGCATTCTCTGGCAAAATGGAAACGACTGGCTTTAGCACGTTACAAATTCAATTCAGGCGAAGGCCTGTATACTGATATGAATGCCATCC
>CAZOMW010000016.1:0-9300 GCA_964581135.1 uncultured Oscillospiraceae bacterium | reverse complement strand
AGTGTATGTTGACCAGTGGGACTGGGAAAAAATAATAGACCGTTCAGAACGCAATCTCGAAACACTGGAATGCGTCGTGCGCGAAATTTACGCCTGTCTGCGACGGGTTGAAAACTATCTGATTCGTTTTTATCCGACTCTGGACCGCAAACTGCCGGATGATATTACTTTTATCAGCTCGCAGGAGCTGCTTGATCTGTATCCTGATCTGCCTGCCAAGGCCCGTGAAGATGCCATTTGCAAACGCTACAAGGCTGTATTCATTTATCAGATCGGCGAAAAGCTTTCTGACGGTAAGCCTCATGACGGACGTGCTCCTGATTACGATGACTGGCAATTGAACGGCGATATCCTTTTCTATTATCCAACCCTGGAACGGGCCGTCGAGATCTCATCCATGGGAATTCGTGTTGATGAGAACTCCATGCGTCAGCAATTGGACAAAGCGGGGGTACCCGAGCGGGCCGAGTTTGACTTTCACCGCCGTATACTTAACAATACTCTGCCTTACACTATTGGCGGCGGCATCGGTCAATCCCGCCTCTGCATGTTTTATCTTGATAAAGGACATATTGGCGAGGTTCAGGCCTCTGACTGGCCGGACGGCATGAATGAGATCTGCGCCAGTAACGGCATGCATTTGCTGTAAAGGTTCGAGAAAGCGCTGATGGTCAGAAGATCCAGAGAATATACCCGCGTTCGCAAACGAATTTTCGTGGTTGCCGGCATCACTCTTTCCGTGGTGACGCTGGTAGCCTTTTTGCTTTCCTGGCTGCTTTCAACACTGGTTGGTCCTGCTAACCTTTATCGCTATCGTATCAGCAGCGACAGCAGCCGTTCGCCTGTTCTCGGCAGCGGCCTGAACCTTGCGGAGCTTCCGGCCGCGAATTTTCTGCGCGATTCTTCCTTTGAACCTTTCACTTTCCGCCATTCCTTCAGATTGCTGGGCGGCAGCGATAAAACACTTTATGCTGCTTCTGATGCCGCCAGTGATGATCAGTTCGGAGACGGCTTTTTCGAAGGTGCGTCAATCAGAGTATTAGCCGCTGACAGTGAAGGCTTGAGCTCGCTATACAAAGGTACAGTTGCCGGCTTTGGTCTTGGTCGGGTCGGGATATTTCAGCTTCTCAGTCTGCCGGTGGATGTGCCGCCGGAGTCTGCAGTTTTGGCTTTTGCCCGCAATGGCAGTGAATCGCTGGCAGTCGGACGTGGCGGCCTGGTGCTGCGCAATGTTGTTAATCAGCCGATTATTGCCGGCCATTCGGGAATCAGAGCGGATCTTACAGGGGTCTGCCCTTTTGACACAGGCTTTCTGGTTGTCAGTGCCGCAGGTGACGCTGCTTATTCAACTGACGGACTTGCCTGGGTTCCCTGGTTTGTCACCTCAGAAACAATGCTCAAGGCGGTGGCTGCAGACAATGCCGGTACAGCTGTGGCGGTCGGAAATGACGGCATTATCCTGGTAGGCAGTCAGGGTGTATTTTCACAGGTCCCCTCAGTCACAGATAAGAACCTCAACAGTATTGCCTACGGTGACGGACATTTCATCGCTGCCGGTGACGGAGTACTGTTGCAATCTGCCGACGGTTTGACCTGGAAAAACATTTTCGAAGGCAAATCGGCTGCAGAGTCAGAATTAAGCCGGCAGTCGATTCAGTGGCAGTCAGTCAGTTATCAGGAAAACAGATTTATAGCAGTTGGCAGTAAAGGCAGTGTTGTGATCGGCAATCCCGGAAATTTCGAATTTCAAACTGCTACTGCCGACTTGACGTTCATTGACGCAGTTGCACTTTCGGATCAACAGTTCATCCTGCTCGATCAGAACGGCAATTATACGGTTTCCAATGACGGGGGGCTTAACTGGCGGCTCAGTACTATTGAAACAGGCATGACCAGCCATTTAGTCGAACGGATAGACAGTGACAGAATTCTCGGCGCGGACGCAGCTGGACATCTTGGACAGGCTAATATTGTCGCCGAAATTGAGCTGGCAAGCCCACTGACCGGCGAACAGCTTCAGCCGGGCGATGTATGTTTTCTGGAAATGTACAGCAATTCTATACCTGCTGATTATACCGGACCGGGAGCGGCAGCGGCAAAGGCAAATATGCCCTGGCAGATACAGGGCGGCGAAGCTGTCCGTTCAAGTCAGGCCGTGGTTTCAGCAGGTGGTCAGGCAGCACTGCGCCTGCAGTCGCCAGGCTTCGGATCAGGCGGCAGTTACCCGGATTGCTTTATCAGTCAGATACTGGATAACAGCCTCCTGTTGGCCAGGCCGCGAACTCAAATTTACCGGCTTGAACTTTTTATGCGCCAGGAAAAGATTGACAGCCGCACTGTAACCGCCTGGATCAGTGGTCCCTTTACTCCGGTTACTACCCGCTTTGAGAATGTTGGCAGCACTTATAAAAAATATATTTATACCTTTGTCCTGCCGTTTGAAACCAGGCGTGATTCAGCCGAAATTCGGTTGAATATCGGCTTCAACGGGCCTGGAACATTATGGCTGGATCGTGTTTATCTGGGACCGGCGGTTGATCAGAATCATGGACTTGACCGCAGTTATGCAGAAGCCGTTAAAGCCGCTGAACCACGCTTTATCCGCCTTGCCTATACAGGACTGGGCGGCAGCCAGACCGCGGCAGATGAGTTCGCTTTGCCTGTTGCGAACTCCAAGCCGACCATAAATAATCAAGGCTTTAAGGATGGCGGCGTACGTTCACTTGACGCCGGTCTCCAGCTTTGTCTGGATACAACAGCCGACCCATATCTGGTTCTGGGCTCTTATCTTGACCAGACCAGCCTGCATAACCTGTTGGAGTATCTGTGCGGACCTGTATCTGAACCTTACGGTCAGCTGCGAATGCTGAACGACCGCATTATTCCCTATACCGATAATTTCAACAGGATTATTCTGGAATTCAGTGATGAAGAGGGTCTGTTTAGCTCGGATCTGCAACGATCATCCTATGTTAATCTGATGATCCGTACTATTGAGCAATCAGCTTATTATCGCGAGCTCAAAAGCAAGTTGATTTATGTTGATGGAATGAACTACGAAAGCGGAGTGCTTTTATCACGTGCAGATTATCACGCCAGCGATTTTGAACTTGATTTAAGTGAACTTTCAAATCCGACGCTGACGAAGGCATTCCTGGCGGCTGCATTTAATAATTATTTCGATCGTATTCCGCGAACCCCTGAAAGAACTGATGAACGCTATTCTGAGGTTATGCGGCAGACAGATATTAAAACCGGCACTGAAAGCAACGGACAGCCGCGGCTGGCAGATTTATGCGAAATTCTGCTCCAGGATCTTGGCCGTTATACCACGTTGTCTTTTCTTAATTATCCGGCAGCGGGTGGAGCTGAAACGAGAACACTGTACTCGTCTGCTGCCGGTATCGTTTCTCGTCTTGCACAGGGAGTGCCTTTGGAAATCAACCTGTTGGCTGAACAGATAAACGAGGATGAAGAGCGTGAGGAGAAGAGCGGGTTTACTGATGCAGCATCCAGAGCAGCTGCTCACGCTGCTGCTGATATCACCATTTATGCTTTTTCGGACGGCAGTCGTGTGTCTGTTTGTATTATCAATGCCGGCGAGGAACCTGTGATTCTGGAACTCTCAACGGAGCTGCCGCTTTTACCGGCTTCGATCGAGAAGTACAATGATGCCGGTCAACTGTTATCAAAGCAGCCTTTAAGACGGCTTAACAGCCGCATAAATCTGCTGCCTGGTTCTGTAGCCTTAATCAGCAGTTCTGATTGACAGCTGTCAAAGTGCCCGCTATAATAATAAAGCACTCGGGTGGTTAGCTCAGTTGGTTAGAGTACATGCTTGACATGCATGGGGTCGATGGTTCGAGTCCATTACTACCCACCAGTGACACCTCGCGGCCTACAGCCGCGAGGTGTTTTATTTGCATATCGTCATAATATGTTTAAACTTGCTGTCTGGTATCAACTGCCCGGGGAGGCTATAATCAAGTTATAACTTAGGCTTCATGATTCAGTAGTCGCGCCGCACCATGATTTTAATCATTTCATAAAGCCGTCGGAAGATCCGGACAGGAGGAAAATCAATGGAAAAACGTGTTCGTGAAATCAAAGCAAAGAAGTTTCCGAAAATCAGCATGAAAGTGACACCGGGGCATTTTGCGACCCGACATTCACATATCAACTATTATGTTGATATAACTGAAACAAAATCATCTCAGAGGGCAGCTAAACGGGTAGGCGAAGCGCTTGCCAGCCAGTTTTCAGACCTGACACCTGTTGATACAATCATCTGCCTTGACGGAGCTGAAGTAGTAGCAGCTTTTATGGCCGCCGCCCTGACCTCCAATCAGGACAGGAATATTAATGCAGACGCTGATATTGCTGTCGTGACTCCGGAACGCAATCATTCCGGTCAGATGATTTTCCGGGACAATACCCAGCCCATGATCTGGAATAAGAATGTATTGCTGTTGGTGGCTTCGGCTACAACCGGCAAGACTCTGAATCAGGCTATCGACAGTGTTCAGTATTACAGCGGCAGAGTCACCGGTATCGGCTCCATTTTCAGTGCTATCGACAAAGTCAGAGAATTTGAGATTAAGTCTGTGTTTTCCTCGGATGATGTTCCGGGTTACGCGACTTATTCAGCAGCAGATTGCCCCGAATGTAAAGCCGGCCGGAAAATTGACGCAATAATCAATGAATTCGGTTATTCCAGAATTTAGTGTTTTACAAAATGTTTCTGCCGGCGAAACCCTTCAACTAATAAGTATTGCCTTGCAGCAACCTTTGTTTATGAATAAAAATGCCGCCTCTGTCAGAACAGAGGCGGCATTTTTATAAAACGGATTTGTTTTTCCCGGAATACGGCTTAAAAGATATTGTAGGTGACCTGATCCGCGCACCAGCTGACCAGTGGCTGCATCTGATCATGAAACCAGTTATAGTCCAACCGGCGCCAGCTTTTCAGGAAAACCTGTATCGCTTCTGCCTGAGATTCTCTGAGTTGCTGCCAGACGACAGGTACTGAGCTGTCGACAGGGCTGTCGAGCCAGTATTCGTACATGGCATCGGCAAATACCCGACGGTCATTCAAATAACCCAGTTGATCCTGCATATCCTTACAAGTGCTGATCAGGTCAGAACCGATATCACCCCAGAAGGTGCTTAGCATCATTAACGCATGGCGGAACTGCTTGAACTGCAGACGCAGTCTGTGCATTACATCAGCAGAAGGCCAGTCGGATTCTGTCCAGAAGCGAACCATCCGCGAAGCAGCTGTGTTATCAGCTGTACCCGTGATGCTATCATGCCAGGCAGTTGGCAGGAAAGGTTTGTAGGCCGTTACAGCCGCAGTCTGCGCGTAGAGGACAGCCGGAACAACCGCATCCAGGCGATGCAGCAGAACCGTCCCCTTTTTGTCCATTGGTTCGGAGCTGAGAAAAAATTCGTTAGCCGGATCCACATCCTGTTGACGAAATTCATCAATCTGTTGCTTTATCGCCTGATAGTTGTCTTTTTCCGTGTGCCTGCTCATTATTTCATGTAAGCGTAATTCCAGTTGTTGCCGCAAACCCGGCACCAGTTCCTTCTGGCTGAGAAGGATGTGTGTATCTCTTGCTTCACCCAAAGAACTTTGCAGTTTGCGGATATCCTTGCCCAGGCGCCTGACGGGCTTACCCGGTAAAAAGTCAGCAAAGCTGTTTAAAACCGATCGCATATGCTGGCAGGTAACTCTGAAATCATGTATAGCTTCAGCAGCTTCTTCAGGCTCCTGATGATCAAGGTCATCTGCTATCTCGGCCAGCTTCTGAAACTTTTCCACTAAAAAAAGCTGAATCGCCCGACCAACCGGAGCTGAGGCCCTTCCGACCGGAATTGCATTGCGGGCGAATAGCGTGTCTTTATTTTCTGTGGCTCTGTTGTCATTTTGTTCTGTTTGGCTGGACATGACCTTTACTCCTTTACTCAGGCTGTTCAGGGTTACTGGACTTGTGTCAGGTGCAGAGCAAAACCGGCGATTTCCTCAGTAAAGTAGATTACCAGCGGCTGACCTGAGGCATCATTGGTGATAGAGCTTTCAATAAAGCTGAACCCCTGACGTTCAAAAAAGCTGCGCGCTCTTTTCAGAGATCTGGTTCCAATCCCGATATGGCCGTTTTGACCGCGGCCACGGCCTTTAAGAACTTCAACCGCGCCGTCAAGCATGAAATAAGAGCTGGTTTCGCGCGGTTCCAGACCGAAGAGCGCCGCGAATCTGCGTGCTGTAACAGCGGCTTCATCTTTTTGCTCAAGGTTGACTCCGACATGCAGCAAGTGCAGACCCAGTGTAAGTTTAACAGCGTTGGCGGTTAAACGTTTAATTTCATCGAACCGTTCTTGTTTGATCAGATCATCCGGCACCATCCAACTGCCACCGCAGGCCATGATTTTATTAAAGCTCAGATAATCCATCAGATTTTTTTCATTAATACCGCCGGTAGGAATAAATTTCACTTCAGTATAGGGAGCGGCAATTGATTTAATCGCCTTCAGACCGCCGGCAGCCTCGGCGGGGAAGAATTTTACTACCTTCAAACCATAGGCCAGCGCACGTTCAATATCGGAAGGACTGCTGCAGCCGGGCAAAACCGGGATGTCGTGTTCTACACAATAAGCGACGACGGCCTCGTTAAAGCCCGGACAGACAATAAAGCTCGCACCGGCATCCAGCGCGCGTCTGGCCTGATCCACTGTCAGTACTGTCCCGGCACCAAGCAGCATCTCGGGATACTGCGAGTAAACACGCCGGATCGACTCTTCCGCCGCCGCGGTACGGAAAGTGATTTCAGCCACTGGCAGACCACCGTCAATCAGAGCCTGTGCCAGGGGCAATGCCTGGTCGGGTGAGTCCAGCTTGATTACAGGGACAATGCCGAACAGACTGGCCTTTTCAAAGAAATTCTCGTTCATTACCAAAACCTCCGTATATTTGATTTATTCAGCTGACCGCTTCAGCGCCGCCGTAATAGAAACCGGTTCCACATTACTATTTTTCATAACTGCCCGCATTCCTTCTGTTGCCTTGACAGTGCCATCAGGCAGAATCCAAAGTGCTTCAGCTCCAGGATACTGAGCCAGTATTTCAATTCCCTTTTCCAATGGCAGTAAGAATAAGGTCGAGGAGAGGAAATCAGCCAGACCGCTGTCTTTGAGCATGACAGATACAGCCCGGAAGTAATTTCCAGGCATCAGAGTTGTCGGATCAATCAGATGGTGATAAAGCTCACCGTCAACTATGTAATAACGCTGATAGTCACCGCTGGTAACGATGGAAGTGTCGTTGACAGCCAAGGTATCAAGTACTTCGCTGGCTTGCGGTACCAGCAGATTGCTGTCCGGATCCTGAATACCGATATTCCAGCTTGACCGCTCCGGATCATCCGGCTTGCCGATCAGGCGGACATTGCTGCCGCCGGCGCTGATCAACGCCGAGGTTAAACCGGCTGCTTCCAGCTCCCGGGCTACCAGCTCTGTTGCGTAACCTTTGGCTACAGAGCCGACATCAAGGCTCATACCGGGGCGGGAGAGACGTACAGTCTGCAACTCTGCGTCTATTTCAATATCCTCCAGACCGCTTAGTTCAGCAGCCTGTTGTAATTCACTCAGTGGCGGCACCTCTGCCTTTGAGGGATCAGCCAGCGCGAGAGTGCGGTAATCATGCCAGATTTCCAGAACCGGACCGAGGGTCACATCAACAACCCGCCCGCTTTCAAGAGCGTAATTACGAAAGATTGTCAACAGATCAATTATTTCCGGCTCTACCTTCAGCGGTTCGCCCCCGGCCTGTTGATTGATTGAACGGATATTGTTAATGCCTTCATAGTTGTTATAGCGATCATAAAGCTGATGCAACTCGCGGAAACGAGCCTCCGCCTGCTCTTTGAATCCATTAAAAGTACTTTCATCATCCGTGTAGACTATCAGCTGAATCAAGGTGTCAAAGCTGCCTGTCCATTCGGCAGTGAAGCGTTGGGGGCCTGACGGCGCGCAGCCTGCGAGCGACAAAGTCAGCAAGGCGGCAATGACAAACAATGCCAGCCGCCTGAAGTTGCGTTGATAATTAATTTTTCGCGTGGACAGGTTATTCATTGATTGTGTTCCTCACTTGCAGCTTCTGTATCCGGCTGCTTTCAGTCTTTTCAAGTATGGCATGAATCGGCGCAACAGAAAAGGCTTTCCGTTTTCGCCGGAAAGCCTTTTCTGGTTGATTCTTTGCTGTATCAGCGATAATAAATGCTTTGGCAGACAAGGTATGATGTCTCGACTGAGTCGTCATACCCGTATCATAGCGTTTAAATCTTACTCAGCGCTGTCAATAGCTCTGGAAACTGCTTCCAGATAATCTGTTACGGTGATAGAGACGCTGGCGGCGACGTCGCCGGCAGCTTTGCCTTCAGCGGTCTTCATGCCGGCCAGATCAGCCTTGGTTTTACCAATCAGGGCTTTTTCGAGGGCATCAGCCTGTTCCCACCACTCTTTGCCGAGTTTGGAAGCCTTTTTCATACCATAAGCATCGCCGATTTCGCGCTTGGTTTCTATCATTTCTTTGAGATCTGTAGTGATTTTGCCGGCAGTATCGACACCAACATTGGACTGAATGCTGTCGATCCAGACATTGGTGATTCTGCCGTCATCGTCGATGGTAACAGCTGCGAGCGAAGTGTAAACCTGAACGTTACCTGCTTTTTCGGCTGTTGCGTCAGTTGATTTGGCGATGTTGGTTACGGCACCGAAGCCGAGCTTTGAACCGGTGGCTGCTGCCACTTTATTGCCGCCGCAGGCGGTAAGTGCCATAACGATAAGCAAGACAATGGAAACGATTGTGATCAGTTTACGGGACATTTTTATCCTCCTAATAGTTCATGTAATCGGGGTTTGTGTTATCTATGGGTCGAAACGCAAAACCATATTACCACGGTTTTTTCGGATTGTCAGTAAATTTTCTAGAAAATATAAAGAAAATTAACTGAAATGTACTTCTATATTTTTCTCAGGCTGGTTTTTCCGTATTTCGTACACGTTTTAGGTCAAAAAAGCCGAATTCACTCAGGCAGGCAAGGTGAATTCGGCTTAAATGTGTGAAGCTGATCAGTTTTCGAATAATGCGCGGATTTCCTCCAGCGACATCTGCGTAAGGAAGTTCTGTCCCGGTGTGACTACCGTATCGAGCAGTTCTTTCTTCTTGCGTTTCAGATTGTTGATTTTCTCTTCAATTGAATTTCTGGTTACAAGCTTGAATACCTGTACAACATTCTCCTG
>CAZOMW010000015.1:21707-24979 GCA_964581135.1 uncultured Oscillospiraceae bacterium | reverse complement strand
TGCGAAAGCCAACCGGCTGGTTTAATTGCCACCAACAGATGGTTGTCTTCATAAAGAATAGTCGGATCTTCGCGCCCGGAAGCGTCTCCGGCGATGCTCATGGTTCCCAGCGTCCTGTACAGCCGCAGGGCAGCAGAAGCTTTCTGGCAGTTGCAGGCAAACAAAGTTCTTCGGCAATCGCGGTACCGCCGCGCTCTTCCACCAGAATCAGGGACAGCATATTGGCGACAACTGTCGGTGCCAGGCCGGTTGTATAAGAATTGACCAGTAAAAAGAGCGGCTTTTCTGTCAGCAAGCGGCTGGCTTTCACCAGTAACTCGTACAAAGCGTCTTCCAGCTTCCACAGCTCGCCGCCCGGCCCGCGGCCGAACGAAGGTGGATCCATAATTATGCCGTCATAAGTGCGGCCGCGGCGCTGTTCGCGCTCGACAAACTTAATCGCATCATCAGCCAAACAACGTACAAAGCGGTCTTCCAGCCCTGAGGCGGCCAGATTCTCGCGCGCTCTGGCATTCATGCCCCGGGCGGCATCCACATGCACAACCTCGGTTGCTCCGGCCGCGGCGCAGGCAACTGTGGCCCCGCCGGTGTAGGCAAACAGATTGAGAATACGCGGTTCGTGTCCGTCAGCAACCGCTTGCTGGATTTTGGCAGCGCAATAATCCCAGTTGGCGGCCTGTTCCGGGAATAAGCCTGTGTGTTTGAAGCCCATTGGTTCAATAATAAAGGTAAGTTTCCCGACAACACTGTCATAATTAATCTGCCACTGTTTCGGGTAGGCTTTGAGCTGCTGCCAGTTACCGCCGCCGCTGCTGCTGCGATGATAAACAGCATGTGCCTGTTGCCACTCGCCGCGCGGCCAGATCGACTGCGGATCAGGACGCTGCAAAATAATATTGCCCCAGCGCTCCAGCTTTTCGCCGTCGCCGGCATCAATCAATTCATAATCCTGCCATTTATCCGCCAGAAACATTATTTACTCCCAACTGCAGTCTTTTATTCATATATGCATCCAACTGCAGTCTTTCGTCCATATGTGCCAACTGCAGTCTTTAATCACTGTTTGTTTTCTCAATACAGCGCTGTTTTTCAGGTAATTATAGCATACGGCTGCCACCTGGAAATTTCGAACAATTGTGGCAATTGCAGTCGTCTGCCGAAAGATAAGTTATAATGGCAGTAGGCAGATCCGCGAAACAGGAACTGCAGCTATTTTTACTTTTTTCAAGGTGGACTCATATGAACAAAATCCCCCATATTCTGATTTGCGATGATGATCCTGTGGTTCATGAATCGCTTTCGCTTTATCTCGATGCCGAGCGTTATTCGCATTCCTCCGCTTTCAACGGCGAAGAATCTCTGCAGAAGGTTGAAACTGACCATCCCGATCTGGTTATCCTCGATGTGATGATGCCGAAACTTTCCGGTACGGATGTAATCCGTGAAATTCGCCGCACCAGCCGCTTACCGATAATTATGCTGACGGCCAAAGGCGAGGAGATCGACCGTGTTCTGGGTCTTGAGCTTGGTGCTGACGATTATATTGTCAAACCATTCAGTCCGCGCGAGGTTATTGCCCGGATCAAAGCTGTGCTGCGCCGTCTGGGTGAACAGCAAACCAGCAACATCAATGTGCTGCGCTTTGAAGGCCTGGAGATCAATATCGACAACTATCAGGTTAAGGTTGACGGTGAAGTCGTCGCTTTCACACCCAAGGAAGTCGAAATACTGCACTTTCTGGCTTCACACCCGGGCCAGGTATTGGGTCGCGAACAGATACTTTCTAAAGTCTGGGGCTATGATTATTTCGGCGATACCCGCACTGTGGATACTCATATCAAGCGCATCCGGCAGAAAATCGCCAGGCCTGACGCTCCCTACGCCCTGATCACAGTTTACGGGATCGGCTATAAATTCGAGGTCACACACTAAATGCAGGACAGTGTCATTCTCAGACGAATGATGACCCTGCTGCTTTTGGCAATTTTTTTAACTGTATCACTGACGTCCCTCTTCTTCGGGGTAATTTCGCGTGAAATTCTTACCCGAATCAAAGTTGACGAAATGCGGCCACAGGCTAATGCGATTGCGGACCTGGCCTACGGAAGAATACCGGCACTCGATCCTGGTCTCGATAACCTGATGAAGTCCGCTGTGTCGCTGTTCAACTCCTACATATTTGTTTACGACAGTTTCAGCGGCACAATGCGCCACACTTCTCTAGAAGAAAGCCCCGGTTTGAACGCGCAAGCGATAAACGACCAGATAACTGATGAATCCGGACCTCTGCTTAACGGTGAGGCTTCTTCGCTTTGGTTTACGACCAATGTCGGTGTCAATGTCGGCAATTTGCTTTACATCGGCGTCCCGGTTTTAGCAAGCATTAATGGGGTCGACACTCCTGTTGGCGCTGTTTTTTTTGTGCGGCCGATGCAGGAACTTAACGCCAGCCTGCGCAGTATGTACTTCGCGCTCATACTTTCAGCTTTAGCAGTTGCCTTCCTGATGCTCGTCCCTGCTTACTTGGGAACCTATCGCATAATTCTGCCGCTTAAAAGAACGCGTGATGTCGCTATAGCCATGGCGGCCGGCGACTTCAGCCAGCGAGCTGATACAGAACAAAAGGGTGAAATCGGCGAGCTTGCTGCCTCAATCAACAACCTGGCCTCTGACCTTTCAACCTTGATTTCCGAGCTGACGCTGGAGCGCAACCGTCTCAAGCAAGTTATTGACGGTATTTCCGAAGGAATTGTCGCCGTTGATGTTGAAGGAAAAATTTCTTTGATAAATCAGGCCATGATCAGCCTCAGCAGCTATGAAAGCAAAAAGCGGATCGATGCGCCGGAACAGCCTGCCCTGCCCGACGATCTGCCTATCGGCAGCGGCTTGGGCGATTTATTTATTACAGTAATTCATCGCAATGAGTCACGCTTTCGCCTGTTGGATCTGGGCGACCGGTTGCTTTCGGTCAACATCACGCCGCTGGAGGGCGATCAGGGTCAGATCGCCGGCGCCGTTGGCTTGTTCCGTGATGTAACAGAAGCGGAACGTCTGGAGCAGACGCGTAAAGACTACGTTGCCAATGTTTCGCATGAGCTGCGCAGCCCACTGACGGCAATGCGGGCGTTAATCGAACCGTTGCATGAAGGCATGGTTCACAACGAAGCCGATCGTGAACGTTACTACGATATCCTGTTGCGTGAAACACTGCGTCTATCGCGCCTGATTGAGGACATGCTGGAATTGTCCCGGCTGCAAGGCGGCAAGATTTC
>CAZOMW010000015.1:0-21607 GCA_964581135.1 uncultured Oscillospiraceae bacterium | reverse complement strand
CGCGCCTGATTGAGGACATGCTGGAATTGTCCCGGCTGCAAGGCGGCAAGATTTCGTTCACACCGGTTAAGTTTGAACTCGGACAAATGATTGATGATCTTCTTTTCCAGTACGAAAGGCGGGCGCAGGAAGCCGGTATCGAGTTTACCGCGGCAGAAACATGTATCAATGACTGCCCGCCGGTTTTTGCTGATCCCGACAGGATTGAGCAGGTTCTGATAATTCTGATCGACAATGCCTTTAAATTCACTAAAGCCGGCGGTGCGATAACTTTGAGTTGTGACTGGACCGGGGAACAGGTGCTGGTAAGAGTGGAAGATACCGGCTGCGGCATTCCGCTTGAAGATGTTGACAGTGTGTTTGACCGTTTTTACAAAGCTGACAAAGCCCACAATCAACCGGGCACAGGTCTTGGACTTTCCATTGCCCGCGAAATTCTTTCTCTGGCCGGAGAAATAATCTCGGTTGAAAGCGCTCCGGATCAGGGTTCTGTTTTCACCTTTACCCTCAGACGGGCAAAGAACTGACATTTGTTGAAAAGCTGTCACAAGAAATTCACAAAAGGCAGTTACAATATAAGTATTATCCGCACATAGCTAATACACATTTTGAAAGGAGCGACTCATGATTCTTGTCTGTGTCACTGATCAGGAATCCTGCGATCGCCTGATTTACGCCGGCAAACAGCTGGCGCATAACGAGGCCTCTATTCTAAAAGTTATCTGTGTCCGTCCGCGGACCGAGGAACGCTGGCTGGCCAGCGATGAAATGGAACACCTTTTCAACACCGCTAAAGAACTTCAGGCAGAAATGCTGGTATTCTTTTCCGATTACCCTGCAGATACGGTTGCGCAATATATCAGGACAAACGATGTGAAATATGTTGTTGTCGGTCAACCGCCCGAAACAGAAAACAGCGTATTTATCAGCACTATCGAAGACCAGTGCCCCGAAGTATCGATCATTACTGTTAACCGCACCGGAAAACTGCATTTAGTGCCGGTGAGCCCGGAATTTGCTGATTACTGATTTTTAATGCAGTATACTAAGATATAAGACAGTATGTCAGATAAAAACATGTCAGAATAAATACATGTCAGATTGAGGACTTACGGGAGGTCCGCCAGCGATATGTCAGCAGAAAAAAAGGCCGGTGAAGCGCAACAACAGTCGGTCAGGCTTAACAAATATATAGCCGATTCAGGTTATTGCAGCCGGCGCCAGGCAGATGCCTTTATTAATGAAGGCCGGGTTCTGATTAATGGCGAGACAGCAACTCTCGGTCAGCGTGTTTCACCCGGGCAGACAGTTACGCTTGACGGGCAGCCAATCGTGCCCCTGGATCAGCCGGTGTATCTGCTGCTGCATAAGCCTGTCGGTGTTACCTGCACAACAGACCGCCGCCGCAGCGACAACATAATTGATTACCTGAATTACCCGCAGCGGATTTTTCCGGTAGGGCGCCTGGATCGCGATTCAGAAGGCCTGATACTACTGACAAATGACGGATCAATTGTCAATAAAATGCTCCGCGGCCATAACAAGCATGAAAAGGAATACCGGGTAACGGTTGATAAGCCTTTGACACCTGAATTCATCGGCCAGATGTCTGAGGGTGTTGAGATTCTGAACACTGTTACTTTACCCTCTAAGCTGATTCAGGAAAAGCAGTGTGTGTTCCGGATAATTCTGACTCAGGGACTTAACCGTCAGATCCGCCGGATGTGCGAAGTACTCGGCTACGAAGTGAAACGGCTGGTTCGGATCCGGATAATGCATCTGACAATTGGAAAATTACCGTATGGGCAATTCCGACATCTGACTTACCACGAAACCGCTGAACTTAAGCGTTTGCTGGCTAATTCCAGCGGTGAACCCGTCAGCGCTGAAGATGATCTTGATTTTGAAGAATGAAACGTAGTTTTTTGAATTAAATGTGGTTTTTCAGAATCAAACGCGATTTTTCAGAATCAAACGTAGCTTTTCGTTATCTCTTATTATGGAACTATGTCACCGACGCCATCAAGAATGATAGTCGGGCGGTATGGAAAGGTGTCAACTGTCGCCCGGTTACTGACACCCGAAAGAACCAGCACCGTATCAATCTCTGATTCAATTCCGGCTATGATGTCAGTATCCATGCGATCGCCGATAATGACGCACTCACTTCGCTGAACGCCCAAAAGCTTCAGCCCGGTGCGCATCATTAACGGGTTGGGCTTGCCGATAAAGTAAGCCTCTTTGCCTGTGACCATTTCAACAGGTGATATCAGGGCACGGCAACCAGGAACTATGCCGCGTTCTGAAGGCCCGCTGACATCAGGGTTTGTGCCGATCAGGCGAGCACCGCCCAGAACCATATTCATTGCCCGGCGGATTGAATCGTAGCCATAGCTCGGAGTTTCACCAATAATCACATAATCCGGCTGCTTGTCTGTGAATCTGATCCCGGCGGAGTGTAACGCATTCATCAAGCCCGAATCACCAATTACAAAAGCTGAACTCCCCGGTGACTGAGTTGAAACAAAATCAGCGGTAGCCTGAGCACTTGTATAAAAATGCTCGGGCTCCACTGTTAACCCCATTCCCTGCAGCTTGCGGCTGAGTTCAGTCGGAGTTTTTTCACTGCTGTTGGTTAGAAACAGAAACTGTTTGCCGCTGTCCTGCAGCCAGTTGACGAATTCCAACACACCCGGTAATATCCGGCGGCCATGATAAATAACGCCGTCCATATCACAGATAAAGCCTGGTTTGGCTCGAATAGCATCAATATGAAGCATATCAGTTACAGTTAAATCCATCTGCCGGAATCATTCCGTCTTATTGCCCTTTTCACAGGCACGACGAAGAATTTCTTCCACTTGTTCACGGGTAACTGCACCTTCATGAATTTTCTTATCATCAATATAAAAGGTCGGAACATAATAATAATCGTGCTTGCGGGCTTCATCAGCCTGTTCACGCTCGTCAACCAGTTCAATATTCAGAGCGTCAAATTCCGGATTCTCGGAACGCAGCTCATCCACATACTGCAGTGCCCGGCGGCAATAACCGCAATAAGTAAGCTTAAATATTTTTACGCAGGTTTTTTCCATAATATAGCCCTTCTTTTTACATGGTGTGGTAAACAACTTTCAAATCAAGCGTTTACTCAGCTACAGTTGTACTTATCCATTCAGTTACAGTCACAAAGTGGCATAACTTCACAATATATTGTTGCTATTATAGACTTTCAAGCTGATCTTTTCAGCACATCTGTTACCACAATTTTGCGGTCATCAGGAAGCTAATTGATTACAGTGTTTGTGCTTTGGCAGCGCAGACGCAAAGGTGCACCGCTGAACCAGAAAGTCTGATCGGCCAGCTTTTTCATTTCATATTCAGCATGAGTAATCATAAAAATCGGTTTCGAACCCCGCTCCAATCGAACCAGTTCGATCATTTTATCACGCAAATCCGGGTCCAGGCCTTTAAACGGTTCATCCAGAAACAACACATCAGATGGAAAGGCTAAAGCACGGGCAAGTGCGACGCGACGGCGCATTCCGCCTGAAAGCTCATCGGGGTACTTATCGGCGGCATCAGCAAGCAGTACTTTCGGCAGCCATTCTGCCGCAGTTTGAGTCCGGATAACCTGATCCAGATTTTCAGCAGCAGTCAGCCAGGGTAATAGCCGATCCTCCTGGAACATAGTTGAAAAAACAAGTCCTTCCTGGCCTTCGATCGTGCCGGCATCGGGCTTTTCGAAGCCAGCCACCAAGCGCATCAGCGTTGTTTTACCGCCGCCGGAAGGCCCGATCAGGCAGACTGTGCCTTGCAGAGGCAAAGCCAGATCCAGCCGGTCGAGCACGACTTCGTCATCGTAACGTTTACTCACCTGCCTGAACATAATCTGCTTAGCCGCTGGGGATTGCAAAGCCAAATTCACACCGCCCTTCCCCGCACATTGCGTTCAGGCAAAAACAGCGGTAAATGGAAGCGTTGACTTAAATATTGGATAAGTTTCATAAAGCCTTTTTCCAGTAATACTGAAAGAACTATCACAACAATTGTGAGTGCGAATAAATCAGCGGTTTCCAGGTAGATTTTTGATTCATAAATCCTGCCGCCCAGCGATAAAGCCGGTGTACTTAAAACTTCTGCCGAAATGCCTGCTTTCCAGGCAAATCCCAAACCGCTGACAGCGGCGCTGAGGAAATAAGGCGCGATCGATGGAATATACAACAAACGTACTCGTCTGCTGAACGGCAAACGATAAGCACGTACCATTTCCAGCAAATCGCGATCAATCTGCAGAATTCCTTCTGACAGATTCGACCAGACTATTGGCAGCACCATCAGGAAAACAATAAAAACAGGCACCCTGGAGCCTTGAATCCAGACCAGAGCCAGAATTATAAATGATGCTATAGGCGTTGCCCGGATTGCCTGAATAATCGGCAGGAGCATCATTCTGGCAATTTCAAAGCGGACAGTCAGAATTGCAGCCACAGTACCGGTAAAAAGCCCGCCAACAAAGCCGAGGACAATACGTCCTAAAGTAGCGCCTGCTGCCTGATAAAAAGCCGGCTCGCGATGCAGCCTGATCAGGCTATTGACAATTTGCACCGGTGAAGCCAGGAGAATATCCTGATTTACAAGCTGGTAAAGCAGTTGGTAAAGAGCCAGATAAAGCAGCCACACCAGCGCTCGCTGCCAGAAAGGACGGCGAGTCAGCCGATGCGGCTGTTTTGAATGGGAATTTGAGCCTGATTCAGCCAACCTGATAATAGAAGCCGTCGTCAGGCAGCTTACCGCCCACCGATTGGGGCTTTGCTTCAAATAAAACTTTGAGCAGCGGTTCAAGGGTTGGCTTCATATCTGCACCGTCAATAAACACGATGTTGCAGTTGGGAATGGCTTTGGCAGCAGCTTTGGCATCGGCCATGATGCTGTGCTTGACTGTCAGTTCGCCCGCCTCAGCAGTATTGTCATTTACCCACTTGGTTGAATCTTCATAGGCATTAAGAAACGACTTGACAGCTTCCGGATTTTTTTCAGCAAAGTCGGCTCGAACGGCTATACATCCTTGTGCCAGCTCAGCTTTTTCTGCACCTTCAACCTTGCTGAAAGCGGTGCTGAAGGCATCCGTCATATTGATTGCGATCCGGAACTGAGGAGCTTTACTGAGCACTGTTGTGACAAAAGGTTCCGGCAGCATCACCAGCTCCTCTTTGCCGGCAATCGCCAGGGTGGCCAGCTCCGCATGCTCCGCCATGTATGTAACAGCACCGGCAGGATCAATGCCTGCGTCTTTAAGTACAATGTTGAGGGCGTATTCAGGTGTAGCACCCTGGCCGGTAGCAGCGATCTTTTTGCCTTTCAGGTCGGCAACAGATTTAACGGTATCACCGTTTTCCAGAATATAAAGAACCCCGAGAGTGTTGATGGCAAGCATTTTAATCCGACCGTTTGTTTTCTGATAAAGGGTGGCTGCCAGATTGGTAGGCAGTGCTGCGATATCTACTTCACCGCTGGTCAGTTTGGCTACAAGATCGTCAGGCGCCGCCGCTAGCGAAAAGGTGTATTTATCAGTGGTTTTATTTTCAGCCGCGTCTTCCATCAGTTTAACCATTCCGATACCGGTTGGTCCTTTTAAAGCCGCGATCCGGACAGTATCAGTTGCAGCCGGTTCCGTCGCCGTACTGGTAGTTGCAGTGGTTGCAGGCGTGGAAGCTGTAGTTGTGGTGCCGGTTGCTGCAGCTGTGGTTGTCGAGGCAGTAGTCGTTGCTGCAGTGGTTGTAGCAGCTGTACCGCAAGCACTTGTCAGCAGTAAAAGGCAGACAAGAATGGCAATAAATCTGATCGATTTGATTTTTCGGGACATGATAAAACCTTCTTTCATGGTCTATTCTTTTGTGGTTGATTAAGCCCTCAAAACTAAGTATACCTTAACAGCGTATCGTAGTATACCGAAGTGATCACCGTTAATTTTAACTGTTTTGTGCAAAATTGTCTCGCCGGAAGTAATGACAGCTGTGCAATATTACGCAAGGCAGGCGAAAATATGCTTACGATTTGCAGTTTTTCATGCACTAATATTGCATATTTTAGTTTTTACCTTTTAGCGTTAATTAGGCTGCAACAACCTGATGCGCGCTTATGTTGACAGTTTTAACCACACTATCTATAATAGACCGATATTGAATTAATGCAGGATTCATAATTGCATCTTGCGCCTTACATCTAAGGAGGAGCCGGCTATGCTGTCTTTCAGCAAAAAGAGTAACTTGCTTGAGCAATCCGCTTACAGGTATCAATTACAGGACACGGAACAACCTAATTTGTACCGCCAACTGTTTACTTATGATCAGATTCCGAAAATTCCGTTTAATCATCGGACTGTGCCAATGAATGTGCCGGATGATATCTGGATTACAGATACCACCTTCCGTGATGGTCAACAGGCTTGTTCTCCCTTCACCGTTGAACAGATTGTGGATTTATATAAGCTGCTGCACCGACTTGGCGGACCGAACGGTATGATCCGTCAGAGTGAGTTCTTTTTGTATACAGATAAGGATAAAGAAGCAGTTCACCGTTGCCAGGAGCTGGGCTATAAATTTCCGGAAGTAACCAGCTGGATCCGCGCCAACGAAAAAGACTTCCAATTAGTCAAGGATATGGGGCTTCGTGAAACCGGCATCCTTGTTTCATGCTCTGATTATCATATATATAAGAAGATGAACCTGACAAGAAAACAGGCTATGGAGAAATATCTGGGCATCGTGCGCAGCGCCCTTGAACACGGCATTACACCGCGCTGCCATCTGGAAGATATTACCCGCGCTGACTTCTACGGATTTGTCGTTCCTTTCGTCAATGAGCTGATGAAGTTATCTCAGCAAAGCGGTGTTCCCATCAAAATTCGCGCCTGCGATACATTGGGCTACGGCGTCTCTTTCCCCGGAGTTGCCCTGCCGCGCAGCGTTCCCGGGATCATCTACGGTCTGCAGCACTATTCTGAAGTTCCTTCCGAGCAGCTGGAATGGCACGGCCATAATGACTTCTATAAGGTTGTTACCAACGCTACAACAGCCTGGTTGTATGGCTGCAGCAGTGTTAACTGCTCGATGCTGGGCATAGGCGAGCGTACCGGTAATTGTCCGCTCGAAGCTATGGCAATTGAGTATGCTTCCCTGCGCGGTGACACCAATGGCATGGATCTTTCCGTAATCACTGAAATCGGCGAATACTTTGAGAACGAAATCGGCATTGATGTGCCGGCAAATACACCTTTTGTCGGCCGTTCCTTCAACGCAACCCGCGCCGGAATTCATGCCGACGGTTTGTTGAAGGATGAAGAAATATATAACATCTTTAATACTGATAAGATTCTAAATCGCCCGGCTACGGTTGCTGTTGATTCTCATTCGGGTCTTGCCGGCATCGCGCACTGGCTGAACGGTTTCTTTAAGCTCAAAGGTGAACTGGCTGTAGACAAGCGCCACCCGGCAGTTATGGCGATGAAAATCAAGGTAGACGAGCTTTATGCAGATGGCCGCAACACAGTAATGGGTGACGGTGAACTGGAAAGCATTCTGCGCGAAGTCGACGAAGTATTCTTCCATTACGCAACTGATAAAAGACTTTATAGCAAAACCTCAAAACCGAAAAAATCATCCCGCCGTAAGGATGTTTAATCGCTGAATTTTTTGCAATGATTTATCAACTTACTGCATCAAGCGTAGGCTTTGTTTGCAGCGCAGCCGGCCTGTTATATGATTTCAGCCTTTGCGGCCTGTCAGTAATATGAAGCTGATGACTTACGCTGAGTTTCTTACCTGTGTCTGCTGATCTTTTTGAATTACCGGTTGAATTACCGGCCAGCGCGAAATCATAATTCAGTTCAGACAATTTCTCTTCTGACTCAGATTCACCTGCCAGTGTAAAGAAAGCAGGCGCAGCCGCTGATTGAAACTTAGCCGATTGAAACTTACAGGCAGAAAACCTGGTATCCATGCTGCAGGTATTCACAGAGCTTTCAAGGCTTTCAAGGCTTGAAAGCTTTCTGTATGCTCTTGCTTCAGCGCGGTGCAGATCATATACGATTAATCCAATTGCTAAACCAGTCATTATCAGGAGTGCAAAGAAAAATATATTCAACAAAGTCATTTAAACCGCCTCCAAAACATATGTTCGTTTTCTTACTTGCATTGTATTGAAGCCTGAGATCACTGTCAATATCAAAACGAACATTTGTTTTGATTGTTATTTAATTGTAATTATTACCGTTCTCTGTCTGAGAGTTCCTGAGGCAAAAGCGGACATTATTTATCGAAGCATTTTCGGCTTCCTGATTACGAAAATTAAAAAAGCGCGAGTCATGTCTGCTTACAGTCACGACTCGCGCCAATCTTAAAATCAGTACAATTAATCTAGTCAGATCATTGCCTTAAATATCGTTTACCCGATAGGAAACTGTCAGTTCCTCAAGTGTTGTTTCCAACAGATGATAATTCACGCCGGCGCTGTCCATCATGCGTTTGGAAGCTTTTACACCGTCAGTTGCGGCATATTTATCGGAAATGTATATTACTTCCCGGATGCCTGACTGAATGATTGCTTTGCAGCATTCGTTACAGGGAAACAGCGGCACATAGATCTTACAGTTTTCCAGATTGAAGCCGCTGCTGTTCAGGATAGCGTTGAGCTCGGCATGGCAAACATAAAGGTATTTCGTTTCCAACGGCTCGCCTTCTCGTTCCCAGGGAAACTCGTCATCGTTGCACCCCTGAGGCATCCCATTGTAGCCAACAGATATTATCTTGTTGCGGTCATTAACGATACAGGCACCGACCTGAGTGCTGGGATCCTTGCTTCGTTTAGCCGAAAGCAGAGCAATGCCCATGAAATATTCATCCCACGTGATGTAGTCAGTGCGTTTTGACATAAGCTTAGTCCTCTTTGTTCACTTTTTTACTATTCGTTCGTATTAAGCGGTTCGATTGCCGGAAATAACGAAAAAAGGTCTTCGATCGTTTCTCTTTTGCGAATAAGGACATCCTGACCTGATGACGTTATAAGCACTTCAGCAGGCCGCGGTCTGCTATTGTAAGAGGAAGCCATTGCATAGCCATAGGCGCCGGCATCCCGGACCGCGATAATATCACCGGCTTGCGTTAGAGGCAACAAACGTTGATGTGCCAGAATATCGCCGCTTTCGCAGATATTACCAACTACTGTGAATGCCTTATGATTTTCAGACGACAACTTTTTATTGTCACGGTAGATTTCCAGATCATGATGCGAATCATAGAGGACAGGCCGCATTAAAACATTAAATCCGATATCAGTCCCAACGTAGCTTGTACCGCCATTTTCTTTCAGTGCCAGAACACGTCCCAGCAAGGTTCCTGATTCAGCAGCGATATAGCGTCCCGGCTCAATTTTAAAGGTTAACCGGCGCGGATACTGCGCGGCAAATTCTTTTACAAGTCTGGTGACCTGAGAACCCAGTGACTCCAGATCAAGCCGCGATTCACCTTCGGCCTTGTGATAAGGTATGCCGAAACCACCGCCAAAATCTATCAGGCGCAGATCCGGAAAAGACTTCGCCAGCTCCAGGAAGTGAGTGGCAGCAGCGACATAGGGTTCGGGTGACATAAAAAGCGAGCCAATATGTTGATTGATGCCGATAATCTTAAGGTTATACTCTGCAGCCAGCCGTTTTGCCTCCGCAATCTGATTTTCAGCAATGCCGAATTTTGTCTTTTTTCCGGCTGTCACAACTTTCTGGTGATGACCGGCGCCAATGCCCGGGTTCAGGCGCAAAGCAATTTCGCTGCCGGGGGCAATACGGCCCAGCCGTTCAAGCTGAGACAGTGAATCGACACTGACCACGATATTTCGTTCCAAAGCATAGCGGAACTCAGCATCGTCAACATTATTCGGCACAAAATAAATCTGTTCCGGGGTAAACCCTGCCGCCTGCAGCAGAGAAATTTCACCCGGTGACATGGCGTCAGCGTAAAGGCCTTCTGCGCGCGCGATCCGCAGTAATGAGAGATTGCTGTTGGCCTTAATCGAATAATTCGCGGTAAAGTCAGGGTAGTCAATCAACTGTTTCATTTCGCGGCAGCGAGCACGAAAAACATTTTCGTCATAGATATAAAGCGGACTACCGTATTTTTCCAGCAAGTCCGCAAGTGAAATATTCGCAGTTGCAAAAGGATAATGATTCATAAAAATTCCTTACTGCCTGAGTTTAAAGAAGGCCGCCAGTTCTCACGGACTGGCGGCCTTGTTACTCTTGATGTCCCGGTTGGATCTCGCGGCTTCAACATTCAGCCTTTAATCCCTGAGAGTGGCCCGGCACCGGTACCGGTTGATTAGCCAGACGGTCTTTTATGACAGTGTGGAAGTAATCAGGCTTCAGCCTTCCAAAGACCATGGAGGTTGCAGTACTCATAAACTGTGATTGGACCATCATCAACAATGAAATCAGCTGTCGGCTGCTGGCCGGGCTTAAGATCGATCTGCTGATATTTAGCGCCCTGAGCAACGGCGATCATGGTGATGTAATGTTCAGGTATCATGGGATGCAGTACCGTGCCGATTTCGACGTGAACTTTATTGCCTTCACGTGTAACCGCCGGAACATGTTTTTCCTGCGCAGCGTCTGTTGTGTTTGCAGTCAGCAGTTCCATTTCCTGATCACAGCAGGTAAGGGTACCACCGCCGTTGAGGATTTTGACGACCATGTTGCCGCATTTTCTACAAATGTAATACTGTGTTTCCGAATGCATTTTTGCCTCCTTATCGCACACTTGTGTAGTTGAAATGAATCTTAAGACATTATAGCATAATTAATATCTGAAATGATTTATATCATTATCAGTCAGTCGGGCGGCTCTGCTCATCGGACTCATCAGGCAGGTCGGATGAGTCAACAATATCAGCCGCGGTTTCTTCTGCCAGATCAACCTCTGGTTTGAAAACATCAGCCTTCTCAGTCGGTTCGGCAGGTTCTTGCCTGACTTTGTCTTCAGCCACGTAATCATATTGTTCGTACTCGTAATCCAGATACTCTTCCTCCGGCTCTGAGCCGTCAACCCGTTGCGGCACGGGGCGGGTACGCAACGGCATGTAGCCGGCTTCGATCCGGATTTTTTCCCGGCGCCGGTCCCGCAGCACGAGCAGAAGAACAACAATCAGTGAAGCCAGAGAAATCAGAGCTCCTTCCAGGAGCATAGGCGGCCGGAAGCGCAGGACTATATCATGTTCCCCGGCACTGATATTAAAAAGCAGGAAGCCGTCATCGAGCGAAACAATTTCTACCGGCTCGCCGTCAACAGTTGCGCTCCAGCCCTGATCGTAAGGTATGGTCAGGAAGATTTTCCCGTCTGCCGGCGCGGAAACAGTCCCTTCCAGGAGTGTATCAGAAAAGCGCGTAATATTCAGTGCCTGAGAATTCAACTGTTCTGAAGCTCGCTGCATGGTATCCGCAGACAGAGCACAGGCATAAACATCAAAGTAGCTGGATTCGGGGCTGTCGCTTTTGTAATTGACCTCCAGCACAACCTGTTCGCTGGCAAGACAATGGCCCAGATCGATTATTGTGGCTCGTTTGGCATTGAAATCAATTCGCCGGTCGCCAACCGAAACATAACCGAAGTCGGCGACATTAGCAGGTATATCAATGTAAAGATAAATCTGCTGGTCAATTTCATTTAAAATATTGACGCGAGCGATAGACTCGTTATCTATGTTTGTGCGGTTAAAGGAAAAGTTCTGGTAAGGGTCGCCTCTGAAAGTGAGATTCTGCGAATCACCAGCCTCAGCCTCCAGGGTTTCCAGAACATTTTCCGGTTCGTCTGTTATGGAGCTCAGCAGCGAGTTTTGAGCGTCAAAGGGGCTGCCGGCGTAACTGTTCCACTTGTCGATGCTGTTGGGAGCCCAGTAGCCGACACTCGCTGCATAAGGGTTGCGATACACAATCAGTTCATCAGTTGCAGCTATCTGTTCATGTAACCTGTCGTCAATCTTCTGCTCGCGATGGATCAGATAACGGATATTGAAAATTGAATCCAACAGGATTGTCGAAGCTTCGTATTTGTAGCTGTTGATGCTGTTGCTGTGATAACCGAGGTTTTCAAAAACCTTTACCGGCTTGGTCGGAACTGTGGAGGCGAATATTGAAAGGCCACGAAAAGAATAGAGAAATGAATCGTTGGTCGTTTTGGGGTTAAGTATTTCCGTACGGTAGAAGCTGTCGTCCTGCTCTTCAATCGCAGCCAGCTGCTCCCGGATTTGCGTTACCTCCCTGCCGCTTAGATAGCTATTGCGTTCAGAAAGGTACTCGGTTCTGTCAACCCGATGCATCATCAGGAGCGAGTTAAGCGACAGTTCGGCCAGTACTACTAGCAGAAAAGCTATGGCCATTTCGTTAGGCGTCAGATGCAGAATCCGGTTGGCTGTGAGTACCGCCAGATAAATAACCAGAAAAGCCAAAGTAACGTAAAGGGTAATCTGCTCTGGCTTTTTATTGTTGAGTTTCTGCGATAACAGAATAATTAAGGTAATGTAAGCGCCGATTGCCCCAAGCTGCTTGCCGCTGAATTCGCGCAGCCCCCGGAAGGCAGGTGCCGCCATACTCAAAATTAAAAATATATAAACAAATGAATTGCGGTAAGGCAGTTGATTGGGAAAATGCATGCCGTGCCAGATAAAATTCAACGCGTTGATATTGAAACTGAGAATCATGATGAAGACAAGTCCAAGATGCCAGAGCTTGGCCCGTAGCGAGATGGAGCGGCTGAGAAAAAATACCGGAATCAGAATCAATACAACCAGGCCTGAATACATGTTGGGCATACCATCGCGAATTGAAGGCGGTGTCAGCAGAAAATGCTGGCCGATGTAATCGAACAGGTCAAAGGTGTGAGTAATATCGCGCGGAAATGTGTCACCAGCTGCCGAGGTCAGCCGCAGGGAAAAATAAGTGGGAATCAGTAACACCGATGCCAGGCCGCCGGCAAGCAGCGATGACAGGCCGAAGCGGACAGTTGTTGCCAACAGCTGCCCGGGACGCGGTTGCCGGGTGGCCGAAAAAAGCGCGACCGGGTAATAGAGCACAGTGAAAAGACAGACAAAAAACGCCATGTAGTAATTGGTATAAATTACCAGTGCCAGCGATACTGTATACAACAGAAAACGCTTTTCACGAATCATCTGGTAAAGCCCCAACATGACCAATGGCAGTAAATAAAGACTGTCAAGCCACATCAGGTTCCAGAAATAAGCAATCGTGTAGCCGGACAACGCGTACATCGTACTGAAGGCAACCGCAACAGCGCCTTCGATTTTATGAACGCCACGCAGAAAAGCCGCAAAAGCGGTAGCAGCTAAGCCGAGTTTGCCGACCACAAGCAGGAAAATTGCTTCGGTGACAAAGCCGGCCGGAAAAAGAACCAGAATTATATTAAGCGGACTTGCCAGATAATAAGCAAATAACGACCAGAAATTTGTACCCAGACCACCGTTCCAGGTATAAAACGGACTGCCAAACGAAACCAGCTTTTCGCGCAATTCAACCATAAAAGGCGCGTACTGGTGATAAAGATCAATTGTCAGGATATTCCTGTCACCAAAAGGAAAAACTGCCCGGCTGAAAAAAGCGGCGGAAATAATCAGTGCCGAGAATAAAAAGGAAAGAAACAGTGACCGGTTCTCATTGTAAAGCTGGCGCAGGCGCGGCAGGCGGCGTGTTTTTATCGGCATAGGTCTCCCCAAACGTCAAATATTCTGGACATCAAATTAAGGACGTTTTCCGTAATTAGACGTCGTTGACAGTAAAATGTTCAGAACTTCAGATTATTCTATCACACGCCGCAAGTACGAGTCGCAAGCGGACTGGCTGCAGTATTCAACAGCAGACCAGGTGCGGCTTCAGCTTCAAACAGCCAGCGGCGACCGTCTTCACGGTTGAAAATCAGCGGCATCCGGTCATGAATACGACTCATCCACTCGCTGGCGGCCATCGTAAGGATCACAAAACGGTTTATGACAGAATCGGCAGTCGGTTCGCCAGGCAGCTTCTCAGCTTCTGCAGCTGTCAGCCTCTCTGGGCGCCAGAGCCCCGCCATATAAAAGATATTTTCCCCGGGCACATGCAGACAGTGCCTAATCTTTTCCTTACTTCCAGGCTGCTTTTGCCATTCGAAAAATCCGCTGGCCGGAATCAGCACACGACCCTGCCGGACAGATTGTCGGAACATGGCTTTATCCGCCGCGCTTTCGGAACGGGCGTTAATTACAACCTTATTGTGATTGCTGTTAAACATTCCCCATTGCATCAGGCGAACGAACGTTACTGTTTCTCCCGTTCTTCCCGGAGCAGATGCAATTACAGGCACAACTTCCGTAGGAAAAATTTCACCGGTCTTTAGCCGGGAGATTATCGAGGTGCCTTTGTATTGCTCATTGGCAGCAGCCAGAATACGCAGCATTTCAGTCTGGTCTTCACCATCATCTATGAAATAGCGGCCGCACATTATCGTGATTCGCGATCAGTGTCGGCAAGTTGGCTGCCCAACGCTGTAATCCCGGCCGGAGTAATATCATCAATCCAAAAGGATTCAAAGACCAGACATTCAGCGTTGGTTATTTTCCTGATTTCCTCGTCGATTTCCTCGAATCTGGTTTTAGGATCCGCATGTGTCAGTACCAGAGAAAACCGTGGAAAGCGGCCGGAATACTTCTGACTGAATGAACGCAGCGGGCTGTTCATGCGTCCGGCCCAAACCGGGGCAACAATGACAACGTGCTCGGGGTCAGGCTGAAATTCCTCATCCATCACGATTTCAGGACAGCTGCCTTTACGTGCTTCATAGGCAGCCCGGACAAAACCGAAGATGCCGCGCCGCGGACGATAGTCAGTAATCCGAAAAAGGGGGACATCCAGCATTTCAGCAAGTTGTCGGGCGATACGCTCGGCATGTCCGGTCAGCGAATAATAAACTATTTGCATGCTGGCACCTCCCACACTGGATTCTTATTAATTATCATTATAATATCATGAATTTAGCCGGGGACAAATCCTGAATTAAAAGGGTTGATTGCTTGACAAACCAGAGAATCGATAGTAATTTCTTAAGTGGCCCAGTCGCGACCGGCAGCACCACATTCTGAAAACATCGGCTTTACACCGGTTGAGCGCTTGATAACAGGAGGATACTGCATGAAACCGACTCAGGAAAAAGTCATCGGTTATCTGCCCGATGAAAGACCACCTTTCTGGAAACTCATTATTTTTGCCTTTCAACAGATTCTGGTTATGTTCCCCGCCACAGTTCTGGTTGCTCTTCTCACAGGTTTTCACGTTTCAACAACAATTTTCGCCAGTGGTTTAGCCACAATCTGCTTCCTGCTGATTACCCGCGGCAAAATCCCTCTTTATTACGGTTCCAGTTTTTCTTACATTGCCGCTATAAGCTCAATTACAATGACAGAATTCGGCCAGGTAGCACCTGATGCCCTGATTTCACGGGCTCAGTTCGGCGTTATCATGTCCGGTCTGGTCTCGATCGTGGCCGGTCTGATCATCAATTATTTTGGCACAGATAAAATCGAACGGGTTCTGCCGCCGACTGTTACCGGCTCTATCGCAATCGTCATCGGCATTTCTCTGGCAGGCTCGGCAATTACCCAGGCTGCCGGCAGTGGTGCTGTAGGCGCGGAGCAGAATGTAGCCTGGATAATCGCACTTGTTACCCTGTTCAGCACCATGCTGCTTTCCGTTTACCTTAGAGGCACCTGGAGTCAGCTGCCGATTCTCTTTGGCATCCTGATCGGTTACGTCACAGCGCTGTTTTTCGGCGTAATTGATTTCAGCACGATTTTTCAAGGCGATTTTTTCGCAGTTCCACATTTTACCCTGCCCACACCGAATCTGGCTTCAGTGCTGGCAATCATGCCTATCGCTATTGCTACGATTCCAGAATCCACCGCTCACTTGTACCAGCTTGATATTTATGTTGATCATTTGGCTGAAAAGAAAGGCAGACCCAGCTACGGTATTAAGAACAAGCTTGGCCTGAACCTGATCGGCGATGGTATCGGCGATATCGTTTCTTCCATGATCGGCGGTCCTGCCGGCACAAACTATGGTGAAAATCTCAGCACCATGGCAATAACCCGTAACTTCTCAGTTCCTGTTCTGGGAGCCGCTGCAATTATTACCATGATTATTTCTTTCTTCACACCGCTCTCAAAACTGGTCAACTCAATTCCCGGCCCCGTCATCGGCGGTGTCAGCATTTACCTGTTCGGTGTCATTGGTGCTCAGGGTATCGCCATCATGATCAACCGTAATGTTGACCTGTTTAACGCCCGCAATCTGGCAGTTATCGCCACAATCCTGGTAATCGGGCTGGGTGGCAATTACGGCTTCCCCAACGGTATGATCCCCTTCTTTGGCGGTTCCCTGCCCGCCATCGCGACGGCTGCATTGCTTGGTATTGTGATGAACCTGATCCTCAGCATCGGCAGCAAGCATGAAAGCGACAAAAGCTGAACGCGAAATAAGCAAAACCACCCGAAGAATAATTTATTGAAAATCTGAAATTTGTAATCAAAAAGGCCATCTCACTGCTTGTCGCTATGAGATGGTCTTTGCTTTTAAATATTTATTGCTTTGAGGTGGTCTTTGCTTTTGAGTTGATCTTTGCTTTGAGTGTTCTTTTTGTCAGCTTGCTTGCTTAGTTTTTCCAGTTGCCTTTACGGCTCTGTCCGGCTTGGTTGCTCTGACGGCGACCGCGCGGCTGCCTCAAAGCTTTCGGAGTTGGCGTCATAACTTCCATCGGCCAGTCATGATCGCTGATTCGGGGGATCTGGCGTCCGCAAAGGCGCTCGATGTCATGCAAAGCTTTCTTTTCATCTATGTCGCAGAAGGAAATCGCGGTACCGCCATGCCCGGCGCGGCCGGTACGACCAATGCGATGAACATAGGATTCAGGCACATCAGGCAAATCATAGTTTATGACGTGCGATAACTCGTCTATGTCGATGCCGCGGGCAGCGATGTCTGTTGCCACCAGCACTCTTGTCTCACGCTCTTTAAAGCTGTTCAGGGCGTCCTGACGGGCATTCTGGGACTTGTTGCCGTGAATTGCCTTGGCGCCGATACCGACTCTGTCCAGCTCTTTAACCACGCGATCAGCACCATGTTTTGTGCGGGTGAAGACCAGTGCTGACTCAATTTCTGGATCACGCAGCAAATCGATCAACAGATTACGCTTATTGACCTTATCAACCAGATAAAGCGATTGGTGAATTGCTTCTACTGTTGGCTTCTCCGGTGTAATACTGATTTTCACAGGGTTAATCAGCATCGAATCAGACAGAGCAACTATTTCCCGCGGCATAGTGGCCGAGAAAAACAAGGTTTGTCTTTTATCCGGTACAAGATCAATAACTTTACGGACATCGTGAATGAAACCCATATCAAGCATCCTGTCCGCTTCATCAAGCGTCAGAATTTCAACCTGTTTCAGACTGATCAAGCCCTGACCAATAAGATCAAGCAATCGTCCGGGAGTCGCGACCAGTATATCCACTCCCCTACGCAGACTTGTTTCCTGCGGGCGCTGCGAAACACCGCCATAGATAACGCAAGTGCGCAGATCCGTATAGCGCCCGTAGGCGTTAAAGCTTTCGTAAATCTGCAGTGCCAGCTCGCGCGTAGGTGTAAGCACCAGTGAGCGAACAGGGCAATAAGCATTGCGATTGCGATTGCGATCAACAGAGTTCATCAGCCTCTGAAGCGTAGGCACTGCAAATGCCGCTGTTTTACCGGTTCCGGTTTGAGCACACCCCAGCAGATCACGGCCTGCCAGTGCAGGCGGTATCGCCTGCAGCTGGATAGGTGATGGTTTTTCGTAATTCTCCCGTTCCAATGCTTTCAGAATCGGAGAAGCAATCTTAAGTTCTTTGAATGTCATATGACTCCTTAATTGCGGGTCATATTTGTATTATTTAGTCAGCTGCAACCAGTCCGGCTGACAGCTGTTGATTTATGCCCATCAAAAAGCCACAAATTCCACAAAGGGAAATTGTGGCTCCGACCCGCACTCGATGCGGCAACCAACAGATTATAGCATGCTTTGTCCTGAAACGCCAGAAAAATCTGATGTTTGGCTGCAATCAATATTTATCAAGCCAGGGTCGCAGATGCGTAATTGCCTGTCTGGCAGCGGAATCGGGATCTGGGAACGGCAGGATTTCAACAGAGGCCCAGCCAGTGTAGTTGATATCCTTCAGAGCTTCAAACACTTCGTCAAAATCAAGGTGACCCCAGCCGGGTGCCCAACGATTGGAATCAGCCAGATGTATATACTTCACATAATTGTGATTGCGGCGCAAACTGTCACCGATACGGTCGTCCTCAATGTTCATGTGAAAGACATCCGGCATTAAGCCGATAAGCTGCCCTGTCGGCAGCTTATTTAAAAGGTCGCTGCCCTGATCAAGATTATTGATAAAATTAATTTCGTAGCGATTAACAGGTTCGAGGATTATAGTTACCCCCTGTCGGCTGCCATGGGTAACAACCTCCTGGTAACCGTCAAGGAAAAGATTTTCGGCTTCCTCGCGAGTCTGCCCGGGCATTACGCTGCCGCGAACCCGGCCCAGATTGACCATCTGGCTGAAATCAGCAGCAATATCTACTAATCCGTTCAATACCTCGACTGTTTTTTTACGGATCTCAGCGGCAGGATTGGTCAGGCTGAGACCAAGATCGGCGAATACCTGTCCGGTGCTGATACAGCTGATCTCCAGGCTATAGTCTTTTAAAAGCTTTGCAAGTTCAGCGGTATCGATATCTTCTTTTTGCCGCAGCGCCAGCTCGACGCCGTCAAAACCAAGATCGGCGGCTTTGCGCATTGAAGCTGCAAAACCGCGCCAAACTACAAACGCATTGGGGCCGGCATTATCCTGGGCAATAGCAACAGAAAGTCTCATTGTTGTCTCCTTGTTTGAATATTATTTAACGGCTTTTTGTCATTTGACTTCGGAATTTTACTTTGCGAAGCGCTGCTGAACGCGCAACAAGCGGCGATTGTTACTCGTCTTCAGGTTTTTTGTGTCGAATAAAGGTGTTGTCGTCAAGTTCCTGAAAAGCCTGATTCAGTTCATCTCGGGTATTCATGACAATTGGTCCGCCCCAGGCAATCGGTTCACGCAGCGGCTTAGCCGACAGCAACAGAAAACGGATTCCCTCACTGCCGCTCTGAACCCAGAATCGGTTGCCTTCACTAAAGAGCACAGCCTGTTTTTCCGTGATCATGTCGGGACTGTCAACATCAAAACGACCTTCTCCCTGCATGATGTAAATGAACAGATTTTCTTCTGGATCGTTATCAAAATACCATTCCCAACCAGGAGCAACCTCAACGTCAAAATAGGTAGCCGGAACGTGGTTTCCCTGAAAGCCGCCCTTTGTGCCCCGATATTCACCGGCAATAATATGAATTCGGGCGCCGTCTTCGGTAACTACCGGCACGTCCGACTTTTTGATATCACCGTACTTTGGTTCAGTCATCTTGTCCTGAGCGGGCAGATTCAGCCAGATCTGAGCACCAAGCATCCTTGGAGCCGCCTTGGGCATCTCCTGATGAATAATACCGGAACCGGCTGTCATCCACTGACATTCACCGTCACCGATTACACCGCTGTTTCCCAGGCTGTCACCATGGTCCATTTTACCGCTGATAAGATATGTTATTGTCTCGATTCCCCGGTGGGGATGCCAGGGAAAACCCTTGGTATAATCCTCCGGATTGGTGGAATCAAACGCGTCCAGCATCAGAAACGGATCAAAATCCTTGGTATCACGATGCCCCAGAACCCGAACCAAATGTACCCCGGCTCCGTCAATTGTAGGTTTCCCTCTGACAGTTTTTATAACTTTACGTAATTCTTCCATATAAATCTCCTCACAGTCCCGACAGTTTCAGCCTTATTATACTTAAATAAATTATATCTGAATAAAAATTATACCTGATCGGGCTTTTTTCAGTTCGCAGTCGGTTACACTTTTTCTGCCAACAGCTTCTCAATCTCCGGCCGCAGTTTTTCCGGGCTGACTGAGGGTGCATGCCTTGAAACAGGTTCACCTTTACGATTTATCAGGAACTTGGTGAAGTTCCACTTGATCGCGCTGCCCAGTATCCCGCTGATTTCCCGTCGCAGCCAGATATACAGCGGATCAGCATTTTCACCGTTTACATCTGTTTTAGCCATAATCGGAAAAGTCACTCCGTAATTATCCGCGTAAAAGCGTTTGATAACCGCATCTGTATCAGGTTCCTGTTCGCCGAATTGATTTGACGGAAACGCGATGACAACAAAGCCCTGATCCCCATAATCCTCATAAAGCTTTTGCAGCGGACCCAATTGTGGTGTGTAACCGCATTGGGAAGCGGTATTAACAATTAAAATTACTTTGCCACGCCACTTATCCAGTGATACCGGCTGGCCACTATTGTCTTTGACAATAAAATCATAAACAGTCATATAAATTACCTCCCCGGCGCAGACAATGCTCTGAGACTGATCAATAATAGTTCTATTTTCACACATTAGTTCATCAGGCAGCGAATACTTGTGTTACCGATAAAAATGTATTGCTTTTTTGTAATTTTCAGCTAAAATCTGACAAGTAAAAAACAGGATTTCAAAAAGCTTCGAGCTGAAAATGCCGTAAAACAAGGCCCGAAGTACAGAGGAGATAAATGATTCCCGCACTGACAATTTTTGTTGTTACCTATATCCTGATGATTGCCCTGCCTAAGTATAGAGCCTATGTTGCCTTTGCATCGGCAGTTATTTTTGTTCTGGCAGGGATACTGCCCTTACAGAAAGTGCTGCCGGCGGTGGACTGGAACGTTATAATGATGATCGCCGGCACAATGGGAGTTGTCGATCTGTTTATAGAATCACGAATGCCCGCTCGACTGGCGGATCTGATAATTAAAAAGATGCCGGACGTTCGTTGGACAATCATTGCTCTTTCTGTCTTCGCCGGTATTATCTCGGCTTTTGTTGATAATGTGGCCACCGTATTAATGGTTGCCCCGGTAGCTATTACCATCGCCAAAAAACTTAACATATCACCTGTTCCCAGCGTCATCGCAATTGCCGTAGCTTCCAATCTGGAAGGTGCCGCAACTCTGGTCGGCGACACAACTTCTATTCTGCTCGGTGGACACGCAGATATGGATTTCCTTGATTTCTTCTGGATGAAGGACCGCCCCGGCATGTTCTGGGTTGTCCAGCTTGGTCTGGTTGCAGCAACACTTGTTCTTTACTGGATTTTCGCAAAATGCGACAACCGGTTGATATTGAAAAGATCACAGACGTTAAGGATTACTTCCCTACTTTTCTGTTGCTTGCTACCATCGTTTTACTGATCCTCGCTTCTTTCATACCCAATAAGCCTAATGAAACCAACGGCTATATCTGCTTGTCATTAATGGTAATTGGAATAATCTACGATATGATTCTCACAGGCAAACTTTCATCACTAAAGCGGATCATGCTTCAGATGGACTACTTTACCCTGCTG
>CAZOMW010000014.1:20657-25000 GCA_964581135.1 uncultured Oscillospiraceae bacterium | reverse complement strand
CATCTGGCAGTCACTGGCTCGAGACATTAGTTCCAGGTTATAGCAGCCGCTGGCTCTAGATTTTAGTTCCAGGCTATGGCAGACAATGCCTCGGGTGTTAGTTCTCGGCGCAAAAAGCTTCGTAGGCTGCAGCATCCATAAGTTCTTCCAGCTCCGACAGATCACTCATGCGAATCGCGACAAACCAGGTTTCAAAAGCGTTTTCATTGATCGCTTCCGGCGCGTCTTCCAGAGTGTCGTTTGACTCAACGATTTCGCCGCTTACCGGCGCGTAAATATCGGAAGCCATTTTTACAGATTCGACGGCTCCGATTATGTCGCCTTTTTCCACTTTACCGTCAGCCGGATTGGCTTCAGCATACACCAGGTCACCGAGTTCAGATTGAGCAAAATCGGAAATGCCTACACGAGCGATATCACCTTCAGTTTTAACCCATTCATGTGTTTTTGCGTAGTAATAACCTTCACGGAATTCTGGCATCTTCATTACCTCCAATAATTATTTTGTTGGCGCGCTCTGGCTTGCAACGCATTTCAGCGCGGCCGTTTATAGAAAGGCAGTTGTACCTGTCTGGCTTCCTCTTCCCGTTTTCGAATCAGGATTGCAAATTCGGAGTTGCCGGATTTCTCGAATCCGGGGTCCTGCCGGTTCATTGTCGGCAGTTCAGCAGCCGCAGGAACACTTGTTTCAACCAAAGCCATAGCGCAGCCATGGCCCATGGTCGGCGCGAACATCCCTGAGGTCACCTTACCGACTTCTTCATTCTTATAAAGCACCGGATAATCGGCGCGCGGAATAGCTCGACCGCTGAGTTCGAGACCAATCAGCTTTCTTACCGGTTTTACTGTTAAGGCTTCACGACCGATAAAGTCGCCTTTTTCAAAATCGACAAAGCGATCAAGGCCGGCTTCCAGCGGCGTTATTTCACGCGACAGTTCATGGCCGTATAATGCCAGTCCGGCTTCAAAGCGCAGCGAATCACGAGCCCCCAGCCCGCAAGGAACGGCGCCTGCGGCGTGCAGGCGGTCAAACAGGCCAACTGCACTTGCCGGTGGGCAATAGATTTCAAAACCGTCTTCACCTGTATAGCCTGTGCGTGAAATCAACATTGACACACCCGGCGAATATTCGAACCAGGCAAAACGGAAAAATTTCAATTCGGCAGCTGCCGCCAGCTCGGGTATGCCGCGCAGAATATCAGCCGCCTTCGGACCCTGAAGAGCCAGCTGAGCAAATTCAGCAGAATGATTGGCGACCGCCAGTTCAGCCTGAATGGCAAAAGCCGCCGCCTGCTGCTGAATCCAGGCAAAATCACCGGTTGTGTTGGCCGCGTTTACAACCAGCAGATACTCAGTTTCACTTTGCTGATAGACAATCAGATCATCAACACAGCCGCCGTCCGCTGCGCACATCGGGCTGTAGATTGCCCTTTGGGGCGAGAGTCTTTCCAGGCTGGCGGTCAGAAGGTAATCGAGGAATTCACGAGCTTTTGAGCCTGATACCATAATTTCGCCCATGTGGGAAACATCAAAAACACCGGCTTGCTCACGCACGGCACGATGTTCTTCAATAATACCGGTATACTGCACCGGCAGGTTCCAGCCGCCGAAATCGACCATCCGCGCTCCCAGAGAAACGTGGCGATCGTAGAGAGGAGTTCTCAGCAACTGATCCTGATTGTTTTCGTTAGCCATTTCAACCTCCTTGCTAATGACATGCTGACTGACAGCGGAACTTTATTCTAATGTGCAGCGTCAAAGCAGCATCAGGGTCAGCTGGATGCTTTGACTCTTTCACCTACAGAAAGGACGGTGAAAACCGGATAATCCGTAAGGCGATCGCGGCCGTTTAATACCGCAAGTTCAATTAAAAAAGCCGCGCCGGTAACAATGCCGCCCAACTGGGTGGCAAGGCGTGCCGCTGCCAGAGTTGTACCGCCGGTAGCCAATAAATCATCCACAATCAAAACCCGATCGCCGGGATGGACTGCATCACGATGCATTTCCAGAACATCCGTACCATATTCCAATGTATAGCGGGTCGAGACTGTCTCATAAGGCAGTTTGCCTTGCTTACGAATAGGAACAAAACCGCGCCCGGTGGCATAAGCCAGAGGAGCACCTATAATAAAACCGCGCGACTCAGCTCCGACCACGATATCAAAATCAATGTTTGCAACAAGTTCTGCCATGCGATCGATAGCAGCACGAAATGCGACCGGGTCCTGGAGCACAGTCGTTATATCGATGAAATCGATGCCTTCTTTGGGGAAATCTGCTACATGCCGCAGCACCTTTTCAAGATCCATTAACTGTTGCCTCCTTATGTCGGTTTTTTCCGACGATAGAACAATTATACTCAACTTGCTCAGCAAAGGACAATGTCAGCTGAAATAATATACTGCAAACCCGGTTCAATTTATAAGTGTAGTTCTTCCAATGCCGGAGCACGCTCGAACCTGAAAGAATTACTCGTACTGAAGCTGAACTATGTAATAATGAAACCGGAATCGTTTTGCCACCACAAAGTATACAGGAGGTTTTCAAATGAAAAATAAAACTGGTTCCACTGTCCTCAATTCTGCAGGCACCACGGGCAACCCTTATGTCAGCACCACAAACAGCCGTATCCTGCGCGGTCTTGCTTTTTCACTTGTATTAGTAATCTTCGCTGCCATGCTGTTCAGCGCCTGCGGCAGCAGCTCCGGCAATGGCACAACAGGTATGACCACTACCGCAGGTACAACTGCCGCCGGTGCCCCCGGCTTTGATAAAGGCGCGGATTATGAAACCGGCCAACCCGGCATTCCGAGACCGACTGAGACAGGCAGCAATGGGCGTCCTGTCGGTCAGCCGGTAAAAATAATCCGCAATGCCAGGTTGGACCTGGAAGCCGATAACGGTGAACAGGCTTACCAGACACTGCTTAAGTTCGCTACCGACCGTGGCGGTTACGAAGCTTCCCGCCAGCTTTCAACCAGCAGCGGCTATGCCGTAATTGAAGCCAGAATCAAACTGGCACCACAGTATCTGGATGAATTTCTGGCCTTTGCGGGCAATACTGCCAAGGTAATCAATGAATCCACCAGTTCTCAGGATGTCACGGAAAGCTACTACGATGTTCAAACCCGTCTGAAAACGATGGAACAGATGCTGGCTAAATATACCGATTTTCTGGCAGATGCCCAAAATATCACTGAGGCTCTGGCAGTACAGGCTGAAATCAACCGCCTGACAACTGAAATCGAATCGCTGAAAGGCAGGCTGCGTTACTACGACAGCATGGTGGCGGAATCAACCATCACCTTATTGATCAGAGAAGCCCGGGATCCGATCAAGACAACACGGGAGTTGAAGTGGAATGCACTTACGCTTGATGATATGGGTTATCTGATGCAGCGCGGTCTCCTGATCGTAGCTAATGCTCTGACCAATGTCGGCCAATGGCTGTTGATCGCTATTGTCGCCGTTTCTCCCTTGCTGATAATCGCGCTGATCGTATTCTTCATAGTCCGTCGTCGACGCCGGCGAGCCAGAGAGCTTGAGAAGAACAATGGCGAAAATTCCAGTGGCAAAAAACCAAACGCTGAAGGCTCAGTCGATCCGGTGAACGATGATCGCAGGTCGCCGCCAAAAGATGAACAACTCTGATCCAAGGTCACAAAAACAAATTCGAACAAGGTCGCAACAATAAATTCGAATTACTGTAACAATCTGCAGTTCATCTTATTGGGTTAGCTGAATCCGTTCTTATGCTATAACGACCAAGAGCCACCTGCTTTTTTCAAGGCAGATGGCTCTTTTAATCCGGCTTGCTGCCGGTCAGGTCAAATTAGTTTGCTTGCTTAAGTATTATTTGCTTAAGTTTCTTTTGCTTATGTTTGTTTGCTTATGTTTGCTTGCTTTCAGTTACGGCTTACGCAATGGCGCAGGTACCGGAACCGATGCTCCGCCGCCGTCGGCTTCATCGCTGATGATTTCGACTTTCTTGGAGATGCGGGACCGTTCACGGACGGTAATGATGAAGCGCTGAATCAGAATGAAGAGCAGCAGCAGAATGGCAGTGGCTATTTTGGACCACCAGGAGTTCAGATTGCCCTGGAAGGTAATCATCGTCCGGATGATACCGATAATCAGGACTCCAAACAAGGTACCGACCATTTCACCCGCACCGCCGGTCGTAATCGTACCGCCGATAACGGCTGCCGAAACAGCATCGAGATGCATACCATCACCGTGTGTACCGTAAGCGGACAGGACATAAAGGGCGAACACCAGGCTGCCGACCGCGGTCATCAAACCTGCTACTATGTAGACCTGCATTTTAGTTTTCTGAACCGGCA
>CAZOMW010000014.1:7043-20647 GCA_964581135.1 uncultured Oscillospiraceae bacterium | reverse complement strand
AGACCCATCAGACGTGCCGACAACTCGTTGCCGCCAACAGCGTAGACATTGCGGCCGAATTTGGTACGACGGCTGATAATCTGGAAAACAACCACCAGCGCCAGCGCTATAAGCGCACCCAGAGAAATATGGGCCCCGAACATTCGCAGCTTCCAGATAGAGGCTTTGATCATACCGGGATTGCTGATCTGAATGGTATCAACACTGATGATATAACAGGCGCCTCGGGCGATAAACTGGCCTGCCAAAGTAGCAATGAACGGCTGGAATCCTTTGTAGGTTATCAGGTAACCGTGGAAAACGCCGAAAATAATGCCTGTCAGGAGAACCACCGGTATAGCCAGCCAGACTGACACGCCCAAGTTTGTCAGCATATAGCTGAAAATCATGTTACAGAAGGCCATAACTGCGCCGACCGAGAGGTCAATACCGCCCATAATCAGGACCAGGTTTTCACCAAGCGCGATAATCAGCAGATAGGAGTTGTCAATCAGGAGGTTAAAGATAACCTGCAAAGACATGAAACCTTTGCTCTGGTAGGCCACTGAGCCGATCACGAACAGCAGTATGAACAGCAGTATCGCAACAAGCAGAGGAACATTTTTTGTCAACGGATTGCCGCGGGAAAAGCGGCGGGAGTTAAGCATTGTCGGGCTTTTCATCTTCCAGCCTCCAGTCCCGGTTTTTTGCTGAACCGATCTTTAATTCTGCCGAAGAAGGCGTGGAAGTCTGTGACCTGGATCAGGCCGACTATAACTACTGCCAGCGCCTTGACAACCAGGATCGTTTCCGAAGGCACGCCCTTCATATATATGGTGGTGGTCAGGGCCTGTACAAATACTGCGCCGATTAAGCTGCCTGCCAGTGAGAACCGGCCGCCTTTCATCGAGTTGCCGCCAAGAACGACCGAAAGAATAGCATCGAGCTCGTAGTAGAGGCCGGCGTTGTTGGCATCAGCCGACTTTACTTCAGAGGCGATCAGGATGCCGGCGATGCCAGCCATTAAGCCGCTGATCGCAAAGGCTACCCATATAGTGCGCTTAACTTTCAGTCCGACATAGCGGCTGGCCGAACGGCTGGAGCCTGCGGATTCAAGGAATAAACCATATGAGGTTTTGCGCGTGAACGTTGATATGAAAAATGCCACAGCCGCCACTATGTAAAGTGAAACCGGCAGTCCGAACAGATAGCCGGATCCGAATACAAAGAACGGTTTATAGTAAACCGTGATGATCAGACCGTCCGTAATCAGCTGAGCTATACCACGGCCTGCAACCTGCAGCATCAAGGTTGCAACCAGGGCCTGAATACCTAACTGGGCGACAAGGAATCCGTTCCAGACTCCGCACAGAGTGGCAACCCCAAGTGCAACAAGAATCGCGATCGGGAATGGTGTCTGGGAAAGGTTCTCAGCACCGGATGAATAATCAAATTCACCGCCGATCAGTCTTGCGGCTGTAGAAGCGGAAATCGCAGCGATAGCACCGACGGATACATCCGTGCTGCCTGTTGCGATTACCAGGGTCATGCCCATAGCCATGAAGTAAAGCGGCGCGCCCCGGCGCAGGATGTCGATCAGAGAACCATACAGATGGCCATCCTTGATCTCAATGTTGAAAAATCCGGATGTGAAAAATAAATTGTAAACCAGCAAAAGCAGCAGCGCGACAATGCACAACATTTCAGGCCGCTTCATTAACCGGGAAAACCGGTTTTCGTTATTAAGCATAAGTGGCCTCCTCAGTTGTACTGTCCTGACTCTCATCACTGGACCCACCGCCTGCTAATAATTCCATTACATGCTGGGTGGTCAGATCAATACAGTCAATTTCACCAATCTGGGCACGGTCACGATAAACGTACGCTCTGTGCGAAACACGAATCAGTTCGTCAATTTCTGATGAAATAAAAACAATTGATTTGTCTTCGTCATCCGCCAGGTCGGAAACAAGGTTCATAATTTCTTCTTTAGCGCCAACATCAATACCGCGGGTGGGCTCGTCCAGTATTAACAGGTCAGGATCAGTAGCCAGCCAGCGGGCCAGGATAACTTTCTGCTGGTTGCCGCCCGAGAGATTACGTACCAGCTGTTCGCTGCCCGGGGTAGCTATTGACAACAGCTCGATGTATTTGTCAGCAATTTCCTGTTGTTTTTTTCGGCTTAGACGCTTGAAAAGTCCCATCTTACCTTGCAGGGCGAGAATAATGTTTTCGCGGACAGTGAGATTGCCGATGATGCCATCGGTTTTCCGGTCTTCAGGTGTAAAACCCATTCCGTACTGGATAGCATCTGAAGGAGCATGGATTTTAGCCGGTTTGCCATCAATGGTAACCTCGGCTTTGTCTGGTTTGACAATACCGAAGATTAATTGAGCGGTTTCGGTACGACCGCAGCCGAGCAGGCCGGCCAGACCAAGAACCTCGCCTTTATTAACCTCGACATCTGCCGGCGCGATGACGCCTTTTTTACCAAGGTTGCGGGCTGAATAAAAAGGGTTGCCCTTTTTTGATGTCTTCTCTTCAGTGCGGGCATTGTCCTCTTTTAATTTTTCGTAATCCTTCCCGATCATTTTCGAGATCAGCTCCATATTGGTAATCTGATTAATCGGTTTTGAGTCGACCAGTTTGCCGTTACGCAGAATCGTGATCTGATCGGAAATTTCGAAAACCTGCTCGAGAAAGTGTGAAATAAAGATAATGCCCATGCCATTGGAGCGTAATCTCTTAATTACCGAGAACAGCTGACGCACTTCAGTCCGATCAAGCGAGGATGTAGGTTCATCCAGAACCAGAACTTTGGCCTGAGTATCAACCGCGCGGGCAATGGCAACCATCTGCTGGATAGCAACAGAGTACTCATCCAGGCGGTCGTTTACGTTAAGCCTGATGTTGAGCCTTGCCATGGCAATGTCAGCCAGACGGCTCATTTCCTTCCAGTCAACAACTCCGGCCTTCGTGGGCTGACGACCGATAAAAATGTTTTCTGCTACTGTCAGGTTCGGACAAAGGTTTACTTCCTGATACACGGTGCTGATGCCCAGGTTCTGAGCATCCATAGGGGTCTGCGGGTCAATTTCCACATTGTCAAGTTTGATCGTGCCGGAGTCGCGGATTTCCGCACCTGTCAGCACCTTGATTAAGGTTGATTTTCCGGCTCCATTCTCACCGCAGATTGAATGGACCTGTCTCGGATAGAGAGTGAACGATACATCATCGAGGGCCAGAACTCCTGGGTAACTCTTGACGATGTGGCGCATCTCAACAATAGGCTTATTGCTTTCGTTCAATGCTTTCACCTCGTTTAGATAAATTCTCAGCCGCCTTTGCCCCTGCCAGTTTGCCATTTCGGGCCCGTATGCGGGAAGGACTGCCTCCTGGAGGAACAGTAGACGTCCTGGCTGCCGTGAGAGAAATCTGTTCATAGCAATGTGTCGGCCCATTTGCACGAGCCGACACATTGAATCAGCCGATTAGAGTTTTGCCTTCTACGGCTTAGGCCTGAGCAGGCAACAATTGATTAATAGGTGCGGTTCGGCAGGGCTGCTGCAGCCTGGTCCTGTGTGAACAGATTGTTTTTCAGCTTGACCCATTCTTCCGGCATTTTGCCTTCATCGAGCATCGCGAGGATAACTTCGATGGTTTTGTCGCCGTAGCCGAGCGGATTTTCTACTGTTGCGCTGTATTTGCCGGCAACCATGGCTTCGAAAGCGCCGCGAACACCGTCAATGCCGATGATCTTGATGTCTTCGCCCGGTTTCAGACCAGCTTCTTCGATTGCCTGTGAAGCGCCGATAGCCATGTCATCTGAGTGAGAGAACAGAGCTTCGATCTTTTTGCCATCGGCCTTGGCGCTCTTCAGGATGGATTCCATAACTTCTTTACCCTTTGAACGGGTGTAGTCACCGGATTGTTTGTACAGAACTTCCAGTTTCTTCTGACCCTTCAGAACATTGTCGATGCCTTTGGCGCGGTCAACGGCTGAGGAGGCTCCTACGGTGCCTTCCAGCAGAACTGTGCCGATGGGGCCTTCTTTGTCCTTGAAGATATCAAGCATTGTGTTGGCAGCGAGTTCACCGGCGTAGATGTTGTCGGGGCCGATGTAGGTGGTGGTGTATTCTTCGATTTTGCCGGCGGCCATGGTGGCACGGCGGTTAACGATCAGAACCGGAATTTTGGCTTCTTTGGCTTCTGTCAGAACAGCATCCCAGCCAGTCGCTACGACCGGGCAAAGCAGGATGGCGTCAACCTTCTGCTGAATGAAGTTACGAACGGCTGTGATCTGGTTTTCCTGCTTCTGCTGAGCATCAGAGAAAATCAGTTCAAAACGCGGATGCTTTTCATAGGCAGCCTGAACTTCTTTTGTCATGGCAATACGCCATTCAGACTCAGAACCAACCTGGCTGAATCCGACAACATATTTGTCTTTTTTGGTAGCAGGAGCACTGCCGCCCGGGGCGGTTGTTGTACCGGGAGCGGTTGTTGTGCCGGGAGCAGCGGTTGTACCAGCGGTTGTACCAGCAGTTGTACCGGCTGTCGTGGTCGTGGTGGAACCGCCGCAGGCAACCAACAGGATGCTCACGAGCAGTACCAGAGCGATCAGAATTTTCGATTTTTGTTTCATCGTTAATTATTCCTCCTTTATTTGAGAAAAACGTCCGAAACGGTTTTCCGAACCATGATTTAGATGGCACTTGTTTTGTGCCAAACGTTGTTGAAAAATTTCATTTTTTGTGCATTATGAACAATAAAGACCGAAAGAACATGCGCATTAAAGTTGAAGTCAACTATTAAAGAATTGCATCGGTTTCTACAACAACAAGCAATAAGCTGTTTGTTGTTATTTATTACAAAATTTTAAACAAGTTGTGTACAAATATCACATATCATATAAAACAGCAATAAATCAGCAACAAACAGCAAGCTGCTATTAATTAAATACGCGCAACCCCTGTGCGGCGGGCTGCTTCTGCTACGGCGGCTGCGACTGCAGGACCAACGCGTTTGTCGAAAGCTGCGGGTATAATGTACTCGGCAGTTAATTCATCATCACTTATCAGGCTCGCAATAGCTTCAGCTGCCGCAATTTTCATCTCGTCATTGATATCGCTGGCGCGCACATCCAGAGTACCGCGGAAGATTCCCGGGAAAGCCAGAACGTTGTTGATCTGGTTGGGGAAATCACTGCGTCCGGTGCCGATAACAGCTGCTCCGGCTTCTTTTGCCAGTTCAGGCATAATTTCAGGCGTAGGATTGCTCATGACAAACAGGATCGGATCCTTGGCCATATCGCTGACCATTTCCTTGGTCATTGTTCCGGGGCCTGAAACACCGATAAAGACATTGGCGCCCTTGATTACTTCGCCCAAAGAACCCTTTTTCATCTGACGGTTGGAGATTTTGCTCATCAGCAGTTTTTCATCAGCCAGGCCGGGGCGTCCTTCGTAGATCGCGCCCTGACGATCGCAGAGAATAACATTCTTGAGTCCCATCTGCATCAGCAGCTTGGTTACAGCAATACCGGCAGCACCGGCTCCGCCGACGACAGCCTCAATTTCCTCGATTTTGCGATTGGTCAGCTTCAGGGCATTGAGCATCGCGGCAACTGTGACCACAGCTGTACCGTGCTGATCATCGTGGAAAATCGGGATATCACAGCTTTCTTTGAGGCGGCGTTCGATTTCGAAACAGCGCGGAGCAGAAATATCTTCGAGGTTAACACCACCGAAGCTGCCGGCAAGCAAGGTTACTGTTTTAACGATTTCATCAACATCATGGGAGCGTATGCAAAGCGGGAAGGCGTCAACATCGGCGAAGGTTTTAAATAAAACACATTTGCCTTCCATAACCGGCATGCCGGCCTCGGGGCCGATATCACCAAGACCGAGAACTGCGGAACCATCTGTGACCACAGCAACCAGGTTCCAACGGCGGGTCAGCTCGTAGCTGAGATCTTTGTCTTGTTGGATCGCAAGACAGGGTTCGGCGACGCCTGGTGTGTAAGCGAGCGAAAGGTCATCCTTATTGTTGACTGGTACTGTAGCGACAACTTCGATTTTACCTTTTGCCTGACGATGAAGTTCCATGGCTTTTTGTTTCAGATCCATTTTCCTCTCCCTTTCAGCCTTTACATAATGAAGCGGCTGCATTAATTTCGATAAAAATTGTATTGAGTTAATTTTATTACTATTGCTGCAACTTATAAACGTTTTACGCTAATTTTCTTTGATTTTTTCTCTTGCTTACAATATTTGCTCATGCGATCACGGTTTATTTTCGAGTGATTGTCGACATTTATCAGCGAGTAAGCGGGCACATTGTATAACCGAAAACGTTTACTGACATTGGAAAATTTAACATTTGTTATGAGAGCTGTCAAGTTGAAGTTAATTCGATTCGCGTTGAAAAATTGCTGAAATTTATGATAAAGCAAGCGGAAAAATCATCATATTATTGATTCTTTACCAGCGGCGTTCATTCATTTTATTCAATTTCGAGAACAGAGTCCTATTCATTCAACTCATCAGATGCGGACAACTGTTCCGAACGCAGCAGCTCAAGATGCCGCAACAGCCGGAAAGTAAGCTGGCCGTTGAATTTTTTATCCGGACGCGGTTTTATTCGCAGCCGAGCGGCAACACGTCCGTGTTCCGGGCAGATAAAAACCGCTTCGGCGCTGCGCCTGCGTACCTGCCAGTGAAGCGAACACGTCATCAGCCGGTTGCAGGCGGGACATTCTGCCGGTACTGTATCAACCGCCCGGATTGCCGCCTGCATGTTTTCCAGTTCACTAAACTGAATGACCTTGGAACGATTCAAGGCAGGATCAATCAGGAAAGGTGCAATAAGTGCCTCTCCCGGATGGCATGGAGGCTCTGCATCTGCAGCCTTTTTGTCATTGGCCGGTTCAATGACTGCAGCACCTGTTACCGTTCCCGGATGCACCGTCTGCCCGTCCTCGGCTGTAACCCTGACGATTTCCGCCAGGATCTGACCAGTGTAGCGGGCATCGTTGACAGCCTGATGAAAGGGATATTTTTTGGGCACCCGTAAAAAATCGATGGCGTACTCAATATTGCGCTGAGTACCGGCATGTTCGATCACTGCATCAAACAAATACTGGACATCCAGGCTCAGGACCGGCATCAACGAGCTCATTTCATAGAATTCCAGGTTCATCTGCAAAGTGGAAATATCACTTTCACTCCAGGTGCAGAATATGAAGTCATCGCCGCAAAAATCGCGGAAGCTGCGGGCGGCATCCGGAAATGACATGCCGTAATTGAGACTCTGCTGCAGGCGTCTGGTGACGGCTGCGATATAGCCGGAAAGGATTTTATAATATTTGGGTTTGACAAAAACTGAAAACTGATTGACATAATTGAAGTTTTCATCCAGTTTAACGGCACCGATCTCCATGATTTCGAAGGGTAAAGCAGCTCGAACCTCCGGGTCAACTTTGTTGGCGCGCCCGGCAATATTCCATTCGAGATCAAAAACGATGTAGTGCATATGTGATTAAGCCTTTCCTCAATACCTTAAGTCAGGTTTACAACCCAGCGCCCGCGCCGCAGATAACGAACTGCTATAAAAAGCTTGATCAGCTCGCAGGACTGAATAATCAGATAAAACTGCGGCAAAGGCGGTTTTACAACCAGCGCCAGAAAAACAGCCAGCGGCAGGGTAAACAGCCAGACAAAGCCGGAGTCAATAGCCATAGCGGATTTTGTATCGCCGCCGGCCCGGAAAATCAGGAAGCAGGAAACGTTGACCGTGATCACGATATAGAACATCGCCTGAGTTCTCAGCAGCTGTGAAGCCATCTGACTGATGCTTTCACTGGTATTGAACAAACTCGGGATAAAGGGAGCTGCAGTAAACATAATCAGGGTCATCAGCAATGAAAAGGCACAGGCAAAGGCGATCAGCCGACCGGCATTGGCTTTTGCCTCTTCAAAAAGACCCGCACCAAGCCTTTTGCCAATCATAACGGATATTGAAACGCCGAGGCCGCCAAAAACTACAAACGCAATACCTGAGGCCATTTCAACGATTGCCAGAGCAGCGATGAACGGCTCGTGCACAAAACTGTAGGCCCAGAAGAGGCTGGTGGTTCCGGTGGACCAGAAAATCTCGTTACCAAGCAGCGGCAGCGCCCGGCTCCAGATTTGCCGCAGCAGCTTTTTATCCATTATTTTGAATTCGCGCGTGCTGAAAGTGAAGTACTCGCGCCCACTTATAATCACAGCAATGAACAGCAGCATTTCAATTATCCGAGAAATCAAAGTGGCCAAAGCAGCTCCAGCCGCTTCCATTCTGGGAAAGCCGAATTTGCCGAAAATCAGAACATAATTGAGGCCGATGTTCATAAATACGGCCCCGATACTGATCATCAAGGGCGCTTTGGTAAAACCGATACTTCGCAGTGCTGTCATGCAGGCAAGGCTGACCGCGAACGGAAGGTAGCTGAAACGGGCATAGCTTAGATATTCCAGACCATAGCCGATCGTATGCTCTGATGTCAGAAAAATGCTCAGTAGCTGGCGCGGGAAAATCAGAAGAATTGTGGTCGAGATCGCGGCGATTGTGATGGCTCCCAGCATATTCAATAAAAACAGCCCCTGAACCTTTTCATGGTCTTCGGCGCCGTAAAATTGTGAAATAAAGATACAGATACCGCCGGTAATGCCAAACATGACACTCTGGGTAATCATATAAAACTTGTTTGCAACTGTGACGCTGGCAAGAACATCACTGCTGAGCTGCCCGACCATTACATTGTCGGCAATTCCCATCAATGTGACAATCAACTGCTGCAGAATAATAGGTAAAGAAATCGCGATTACCTCGCGATAAAAATTACGATCACCTATATAGCGCTTCTGCAGCGCTGCTGCTTCAATTCTCATTTACTGAATAACTCCAGATCAATTATATTGGCCATGGCTTTGCCGCCCGCTTCATTCGGGTGCAGGTGGTCACCGCTGTCGTATTCCGGCTTCAGGCGCTCAGGTCTAACAGGGTCAGCCAGTGCCCGGTCAAAATCAAAAACGGCATCAAACTGTGTAGTAAGGCGAATCCAGCTGTTAACATCGCGGCGTTTGGCTTCAGCGGCAGAGGGTATATCATCGGCGCCTGTAAACGGCAGGATTGTACAACCGATTACCCGAATATCTGCTTTTCTGGCTTGGACAGCCATGCCGGACAAACCCGCTATCATTTCCTCGGCCGATACTATTTCACCCGGCAAAGCAAGAGTGCCCGGGTAGGTCAGATCGTTGATTCCCATGAATATAGTCACCGCGCCCACCGAAGCATAATCGAGCGCGTCTGTAGCGAAGCGGTGTACGCCGGAAGGCCCGAATAAGCCTGACATCGGCCCTGCCGCTGCATCATGAATAATTCTGTTGCCGGAAATTCCCGCATTAACCAGTGACCAGTTGTTAATGCCGGCTGCTGTCAGGCGATCGCAAAAACGGGACGGCCAGGTTCCCATTTGTGTCAGCGAGTCGCCAAAAGCAACAAAAGTACGGTTTTCAGTACTGGTCAGTACATCAACCTGACGCAGCAAAAGCATCGGCGGCGGCAGAGTAGCTGAACCAATGTTCATAGGCCGCTGATTAATAAATGCGACACCGGGATCGCCCCTGTTGTCACCGGGTTCGGACAACGAGATCTGTACAATCGTTGACAGAGTGCCGGTTGTAATAAGTACAGCATCTTCCACAAACAGATCGACAATCAGATTAGAGTCGGCAGGAATTTCAAGATCCACCGGATCTGAATCAATTTCTGCACCGGCTTTTAATTCAACGGATTTTTTGCTTTGAAAAGTAAGCTCCCGGATAGTAGACGCCACCGGGCGGCTGTACTCATCTGTCAGCATAACTGAGGCAGCGCTGATCTGAAAAGATTCAGTGCTGAAGCGGTTGGAAAGTGACAAGCGTACTGCACTGCCGCCGAAAGCCAGCGGTATCAGTTGACGGATTGTCCGGTTGCGGATTGGCTTGAACAGCACGGAAATATCCGTCATGCTGGCTCCGAATGTCGTAGCCCAGTGCGCTGTTTCAGCGCTGCTGTTATTAATCGGGGTATCTGTTAATTCCCGCTCATAAATTGATGGCATATTGTCCCTCCCTCGGAAGCAACGAGATTATAGCACAGTGCCGGCAGACAGTTCCAGCAGATAAGCATGCCAATCGTTACGACTGCGGGCTGCCAGCAGGCGAAACCCGCTGGCCGCGACAGCCTGCAGCACAGCAGCTGTTTTCGGTTCGATAATACCGGAGATAATCAGCCTGCCGCCTGGTTTCAGCGAATCGCGCATCTGAGGCAGCAGCTCAACGATTACCGAGGCAATTATATTGGCGATAATCAGATCAAAGGGGCCGTTAACTGCATCTTTCAGTTCGCCCTGATGGCAAAATACCGGAACCTCATTGATCCGGCAGTTTTCGCGGGCAACCTCCACTGCCAGACCGTCAATATCAATCGCTTCAACGGCGGCAGCATCCAGACGGGAGGCCAGAATAGCCAGTATGCCGCTGCCGGTGCCCAGATCAAGGACGTTGCAGCCGGCCGGAGAATTTGTGTCCAGAAATTCAGCGCACATCGCTGTGGTTTCGTGTGTTCCTGTACCAAAAGCGCTGCCCGGATCAAGGCTGATCACAATTTCATCAGGTGCAGCAGAATATTCAATCCAGGAGGGGTTGACAATAAGCCGGTCCGTTAAACGTAAAGTATCGTAGTACTGTTTCCAGTTATTGGCCCAGTCCTCTTCCTTTACCTCATGCCAGCCGGTTAAGCCGGGTCCGATCGGCAGAAATTCACCAATTCCGGCTAACTCAGCACGGATGCGGTCTGCGATCTCGTCTGCGGTTATGTAGGCTCGCGGCTGATCATCGTATAATTCGGGCGTCGCGAAATCAGGTTTTGCATTTACTCTCACACCCTCCGGCAGACGCGCAAAATAGGCGCGGATCTGTACCTTCTCATCCAGGCTGTCAACGAAATTGTCATCTGCGTAGGACAAAGAGTCGGGATCGGCAAGAATTGCGCGAATCTCTTCCCTGTCCTGAACTTCCACCCCGTCAGCGCCCAGCACGGACAGACGGTCAGTTATTACCTCGGAAGCTTCGTGAGTCGTCTGAATTTCATAAACCAGCCATTGCATCCGGTTATCTCCTATTTGCCGAAAAAGTCCTTGATTTTATCAAAAAAGCTGCCGCGTTTCTGATAGTTTTTATCAGTGCAGGTTTCATCAAACTGCTGCAGAATTTCTTTCTGCTCGTCGTTGAGGTGGCGCGGCACTTCCAGCACTACCCGGAAGATATGATCGCCGCGGACGTTGTTACGGTTCAGATAAGGAATCCCTTTGCCGCGGATTGTAAATGAATCGCCTGGCTGGGTCCCTTCCTTGATCTGATATTTATAGGGACCGTCAATTGTGGGCACCTCGATTTCAGCCCCCAGAGCGGCCTGTGTGAAAGTTATCGGGATCTCTGTATGAGTGTTGTAACCTTCACGTACAAATATGTGGTGCGGCTTTACATGTACTTCTACATATAAGTCACCGTGAGGCCCGCCGAGCGTGCCGGCTTCACCTTCACCGCGGATCGTCAGCATCTCGTTTTCGTTGATACCGGCGGGAACCTTAACATTCAGTGTTTTGTTCTTTTGCCGTACACCACGTCCATTGCAGCTTGGACAGGGGTTTTTTATGACCGTACCGCTGCCGTGACAGGTTTGACAGGGGCGGGAAGTCATAACAGTGCCGAACATCGTTTGCTGGCGCTGGTTTACCTGACCGCTGCCATTACAGGTACCGCAGCGCTCCGGCGCAGAACCGTCGCTGGTACCGGCACCGTTACAGGTGTCACAGGTATCTTCTTTTGTAATATTGATCTGGCGTTCAACACCGAAAGCAGCCTCCATAAACTCAAGGTTCATGCGGTATTTCAGGTTGGCTCCGCGCTGCGGGCCGGTGCGCTGACGGGCGCCGCCGAAGCCGCCGAAGCCGCCGCCGAACAAATTGCCGAAAAGGTCTTCAAGATCGATGCCGAAGCCGGCACCGTTAAAACCGCCAAAGCCCTGGCCGTCAACGCCGGCATGGCCGAACTGGTCATAATTGCGTCGTTTTTCAGCGTCTGATAAGACAGCGTAGGCCTCGTTGGCCTCTTTGAATTTTGCCTCGGATTCTTTATCACCGGGGTTCAGGTCGGGGTGGTATTTTTTGGCAAGGTTGCGATAGGCTTTTTTTAACTCGTCCTCACCCGCAGTGCGTGAAACACCGAGCACATCATAATAATCACGTTTTTCGGGCACCTGGATGGTCCTCCTTCAGGTCGACAGTATTTCCCAGTATACAGGGAAACTGGTCAACGGGCAAAGTCCCGCGCAGCCTCAGCAGCTGAGCGGGACTGTAAGTTGTTGGTTTTCAGGTTTTCAATCAGCTGTCGCCGCCGGCATCCTTAAAATCACCCTCTGTGCTGCCGCCCATATCAGGTCCGGCTCCGCCTTCAGATCCAGGTTCGGGCTGGCCTTCGGCACCGCCAGCCTGCTGATAAAGCTTTTCACTGGCTTTATAGAAGGCCTGTTGCAAGGCTTCTGTATCGGTTTTCATTGCTTCGACACTGTTGGAGGCAATACTGTCTTTCAGTTTCTGCACGGCTGTTTCGATATCGGCACGCTCGGCGGGATCCAGCTTATCACCCAGATCCTTGATTGTCTTTTCAGCCTGGTAAACAGCCGAATCAGCTTCGTTGCGCACGTCAACTTCTTCCTTACGCGCCTTGTCTTCGGCAGCGAACTGCTCTGCTTCCTTGACAGCACGGTCGATTTCTTCGTCTGTCAGATTCGTGGAAGCGGTGATGGTAATATGCTGCTCACGGTTTGTCCCGAGATCCTTAGCGGAAACATGTACAATACCGTTGGCGTCAATATCAAAAGTAACTTCGATCTGGGGAACACCACGCGGTGCAGGGGCAATGCCTTCCAGATTGAATTTGCCCAGTGTCTTGTTGTACTGAACAAGCTCGCGCTCGCCCTGCAGCACATGGACTTCAACCTGTGTCTGACCGTCAGCCGCAGTCGAGAAAACCTGGCTCTTTTTGGTCGGGATTGTGGTATTGCGTTCAATAATTTTAGTGAAAACACCACCCATGGTTTCGATACCAAGTGAAAGCGGTGTAACGTCAAGCAGCAGCAGACCGGTAACATCACCTGTCAGCACGGCAGCCTGAATCGCGGCACCCATGGCAACACATTCGTCCGGGTTTATGCCTTTGAATGGATCTTTGTTGAAGAATTTTTTAACAGCATCCTGAATAGCAGGTGTACGGGTAGAACCACCGACAAGGAGAATTTTCTCGATATCGGAAGGCTTAAGACCGGCATCTGCCAGAGCGCTGCGGGTTGGTTCCATCGTTTTTTCAACCAGATCGGAAGTCATTTCATCAAATTTGGCACGGGTCAGGTTTATATCAAGGTGCTTCGGCCCATTGGCATCAGCAGTTATGTAAGGCAGGTTAATGGAGGTGGTGGTTACGCCTGAAAGCTCAATTTTGGCTTTTTCGGCAGCTTCACGCAGACGCTGCATTGCCATTTTG
>CAZOMW010000014.1:0-7033 GCA_964581135.1 uncultured Oscillospiraceae bacterium | reverse complement strand
TATACCCTGGTCTTTCTTGAACTGCTCCACCAGCCAGTCAACAATGCGCTGGTCGAAGTCGTCACCGCCCAGGCGGTTGTTGCCCTTGGTTGCCAGAACTTCAAATACACCGTCACCGATTTCCAGGATGGAAACGTCGAATGTTCCGCCGCCGAGGTCGAAAACCAGAATCTTCTGGTCCGCTTCTTTATCTAGGCCATAGGCCAGCGAAGCAGCTGTCGGCTCGTTGATGATTCTTAATACATCAAGACCGGCGATCTTGCCGGCGTCTTTTGTGGCCTGACGCTGAGCATCACTGAAGTAAGCCGGAACAGTAATGACTGCCTGGGTGATTGTGTCACCCAGATAAGCTTCGGCGTCTGCTTTCAGTTTCTGCAGAATCATCGCCGAAATTTCCTGTGGTGAATAAGTTTTGTCATCTATCCTGACTTTATAGTTGGTACCCATTTCACGTTTAATTGACATTACGGTCCGGTCAGGGTTTGTAACTGCCTGTCGCTTGGCAACCTGGCCTACCAGGCGTTCACCGCTTTTAGAGAAGGCCAGCACTGACGGAGTTGTGCGATTGCCTTCCGCGTTGGTGATTACAACAGGCTCGCCGCCCTCCATGACGGCTACGCAGGAGTTTGTGGTTCCGAGGTCGATACCGATAACTTTTGCCATATTTTAATTTCCTCCAAAGGTTTGTCAGGTTTGCAGGCTTATGCAGTTTCTGCAACCAGTAGTACCTGTTTATTTTAAATTTAATTGTTTTTCCATTTGCTTATGCTTCAGATTTTTTGTCTATATTCAGACCGTGCGTCCCCGGCCGGCGGGTTCTTTCAGCCGCCTGCCGCTGATCGGCGGCCGCATTTGTTCTAGTTAGCAACTTTCACCACGCAATGGCGGATGACGCGTTCGCCGCAGGCATAGCCCTTTTGCAGGACTTCCACAACAGTGGACGGGCCAACGCTGTCATCATCAACATGCAATACCGCATCGGCTATTTTGGGATCGAATGGCTCCCCCAGGCAGTCTATTTCCCGGACATTCAACCGTTCCATAGCTTCATTAGCCTGGCGCAGCACCAGTGTAATGCCCTCAGCAATGCTGGCCGCACTTTCGCCTTCAACAGCAAGTGCAGCTTTCTCTGCCCTGGCAAGATTATCTATTACCGGCAGCCATTCTTTAACAACCGTTGCAACCGAATCTAAATAAAGCGCTTCGCGTTCTTTTTGCGAACGTTTGCGATAATTTTCGTATTCAGCCATCAGACGCAAATAACGGTCTGACAGAGTTTTCAGATCATCTTCGGCTTTGCTGAGGCGGTCATTGAGGGCGTTCGTTTCAGCCGCTTGCTCAGTCCCCGCTGCCGCCTCGTTTTCTTCAGCTCCGCTGGCACAGGCTTCTGCCTTTTCTGTCACAGTTGAATCCCCTTCGTGCACCGGTTCCTGACTGTTGCCGGCCTGACTGCCGGTTTGAGTCTGATTGCCGTTCCCGGCAGAAGAGTTGTTTTCCGTTAGCTCCTCTTGCGGTTTGTCCTGGGGTTTCCGCTTTTTATACATTAATGCTGATCCTCCATTTCAGCCCTGAGATCGGCGATTTTTCGAATTTCCTCATTCAGAGCAGTTTTAATATAACTGATATTGGATATGACCCTGCCATATTCCATGCGCCGTGGGCCGATTATACCCATATTGCCGGCGACGGTGTCGCCGATACGATAGGAAGTGGTGACAAGGCTGCAGTCATCGAAGCCTTCCAACGCGATTTCCTGACCGATTCGAACCATGTAGGCCGGCCGCTTGCCGGACTGGCGGTTGTTGTCGGGGGCAGAAATTTCCGGAATAACTTCAGCTTCGCTTTCTATTGTTTCAAGTTCATGTTCGTCTTCAGTTTCAGAACCCGTCGCTGCAACCGGATCGGCTGCCTGGGCGTTTATTTCATTCATATAGCCGGCAATAATTCCGTCACGGCTGAGTGTGTTGTAGTAATCCTTGGCTTTATCAACATTCTGAAATTCCGGAAAAGACAGCATTTTGTGAGCGCCTTCCATGTAGACTTCCAGATTATCAGCCTGTTTAATTGCGATATAGGCTTCATAAAGGACCTGGTTCAACAGACTTTCGGGCAGTTTTGTCTTGCGCCCGGCGGAAGCGACCGTGACCAGAGTTATATCGTCAAGCTTCATGCCGGTCAGGCTGTCTTCAATCGCGTTGGCGATTTGCATCAGCTGACTGCTATCGATCATAGAGGGTATCCGCACCAGGCGGTCTTTAACAACGCCGGCTTCGAGAACTACAACAACCAGAGCTCTGCCCGGCTCTATCATCAGCATTTTGAGCTGCTTAAGGTGACTGCGCTGCAACTGCGGCGTGAGCACCAGCGAGGTATAGCCGGTTTGTTCCGAAAGAACCGTGGAAGCGCGGCGAATTAAGCTGGTGACCTCGTCAATGCAGTCACCCAGATAAGTGCGGATTCGTTCTTCTTCTTCAGGCGTGAGGTCGGAAGTGCGCAACAGATTATCTACATAAGCCCGGTAGCCTTTATCGGATGGAACACGCCCGGCAGAAGTATGCGGGTGTTCCAGATAACCGTGTTCTTCAAGTTCGGCCATTTCGTTGCGTACGGTTGCCGAGCTTACAGGGAAAGCATGGCGGGAAACCAGGTTTTTTGAGCCGACAGGTTCGGCAGTTTCGATGTAGTCATCAATGATGGCGCGGAGTATCGCCTGCTTACGGTTATTAAGCTTCACGTAGTAATCCTTTCATTAGCATTTAACATAGATTTAGCACTCTGGTGGTGAGAGTGCTAATGACACTTTATCACCAGATTCACGACGTGTCAATGTTATCCTGGCGCCTAAGAAAGAACCGGGTGAAAGCCGGAATCAAACGAATTCCATGAAAACCTGATTGGCAAGATCTAAACCGGTGCGGGTCAGATACAGGTATTCACCGGATTTTTCCAGAAGACCTCTTCCGGTCAGGCGTTTGATTTCAGCTGCAAAACGCTGCCAGAGATCACCGCCGAAACGCTGCTGGAAATCGCCGGCGCTGACACCGGCGACCAGACGCAGACCTAACAGCATGAATTCCTGCTCCTGCTCCTGTCTGGATATATTCTCCGCGGATACTGCAGCAGCAAAAGCTTCCTCCGCCTCAGCGATACAGTTCATATAAGCAGCTGTGTTGCTGTTATTGCCTCGGCGGACAGCTCCAACGTAACTGTGAGCTGCTGCGCCAAACCCGTAATATGGTTCAGCCCGCCAATATACGAGATTATGGCGGCAGCGTTCACCGGGGCAGGCTGCGTTACTGATCTCGTAATGTTCCATGCCGGCCGTTGAAGCAGCCGCGAGTAAATAATTATACTGAGCCCGCTCAGTCTCCTCTGTCGGCAGCAGTTCCGGTTTATTATGGTACCTTTGATAAAAAACCGTACCCGGCTCCAGTGAGAGGCTGTAAAATGAAAGGTGGTTAACCGGCAACTCTAAAAGCTGATTGACTGTTGCAGCAACGTCAGCGACTGTCTGGCCGGGCAATCCGAACATCAGGTCGGCGCTGATCCGGGAAAAGCCCGCCGCTTCAGCTTGTTTCAGCGATAAAACAGCCTCTTCGGCATTATGGAGCCGGCCCAGTGTTTTTAGTAGCTGAGGATTTAAACTCTGGATGCCCAGACTGATCCTGTTACAGCCCGCCTGCCGGAATTCATGCATCCGGGCTTCATTCAGCGTGCCGGGGTTTGCTTCAAAACTTATTTCCGTGTTGGCTGAAAATCCAAAGGCTGCTTCAAGAGCGACAAGAATTCTCTCCAGATCAGGCGGCGATAACAGGCTCGGAGTACCGCCGCCGAAAAATACTGAATCCAGCGGCGTGCGCCAGTCGGGCTTGACAGCAGCTGCTGTAAGGCTGATTTCCCGCAGCAGCATATCGACATAAGCTGGTATCAGATCAAGCTGACCGGCACAGGAAGCAAAATCACAATAAGCACATTTCCGGAGACAAAAGGGAATGTGAATATACGCTGCTCTGACCGGTTCGCGCAGGGGTTCGCGCAGGGGTTCACGCAGGGGTTCACGCAGGGGTTCGAGCAGGGGTTCACCTGTGTGAAGTGACTTGTCTGAAGGCCTGCCTGCTTCAGAAGTATTGCCGGTTTCATTCATTGCTCAACCGACATTCCGGCCAGACGTTCTTTATGCTCAAGGGCCTTTTGTTCTTCTTGTTTTAAAATGCGGTCGAAAGCGCGCTGAAAACGCTGAAAGCTAGGTGATTTGTTACGAGCAGGCTCCAGCCAGGGCGCAATCCTGCGGGCCCATTCGTGCTTGTATTGTCCTACCGCAGGATAACCAAGCCGGATAACCCGTTTGGCCTGACGACCAAGCAAAGCATGAGCAAGCACCTCCCAGGTGCCGCAGATACAATCCTGCACGTATTCTGCCAGAACGGTTTTGTCAGCATCAGGGTAAGCCTGCAGCACAGCTTTCCGGTCACCTAGCAGCCAGGATTCCATCTCTTCAACAGATATACCGATAACATAGGGAACAGAACCACTGAAGCGGTCCATCAGACTTTGGATGACACCGAATAATCTCTCCGGCCGTTGCTCATCTGAATCCATAATAATTATTATCAGTAATTCCTCGGGATAATAAGATTTTGCGTAAGCACGGGCTTTGGCCGGAAGTAAATCAAGCAGACCGGAAGCGAAACGGGCCGGTGGCTGAAAGGGATCCTTCGGAGGCGAGCCACAGCCGCGGTGCGGTCGGATAGAGTAAGTATGTTCAATAGGGCGGCCAGCCAGCATGCGGGGCAGTACATTCTGCATTACCACAGCACCGGACCGGTCTTCAATTAACAATTCCAGGTGCATGCCTTCTCCTTCGCGGCTTATTCTTCCTTACTGTGGACTTCATCCCATTCCCGATCGATATGGCCGCTATACCATAGCGCCCCCAAACCTACGCCCTCTGCATGCATGGCACGGACTACAGGGTCGCGGGCCAGCGCCCGGGTATGAGTGTAGCCGCTTTCCCTGCCGCTGACCGGACCCGAAGCAACTGCATGTTCAACAGCATTCGGTACAGCTGCTTTCGGTTCAGCAGCCTCCGCCTCGCCCGCCTGAGTCCGGCGTTCGAAAATCCAGACCTCCTCCGGCCGTATGGATTCAAGAATATAGGGGCTATGAGTAGTGAACATTACCTGACACTCAGGGTTACGGATTGTGTAATCGCGCAAGGCGTATGCCAGTGAATCAACCATATCGTGGTAAAGACCGGCATCAGGCTCTTCAAGGCAAATGAGCGGCCGCGGAGCAGGGTCTTCCAACAACAGAAGTAAAATAAAAAGCTTGCGGGTTCCGGCACTGACGCCATTATTCAGTGCTTTATCTATCCGTCTTTCGGAAGGAATGCGATCAGAAATACGCGCGATTGCCTGTTCGTAATAAACGGGATCCTTACTCCTGAGATATTCCAGGACATTCATAATGTTGTCGCCAGTGAAGCTGACATGACGGTGACCGCCTTCACCCTCTTTTTCAGATGTCAGAGGCTGCAGCGCCTTTAAAGGTATCTGGTCAAAGAACCAGCGGCTGATCTGCGCGTATATTCTGTTAAGGGCAGGATACTTCAGCAACATGCCGTATGTCGCCAGCGCCGGCGCTTTTGTGTCAGCGACAGCGGCTTCCTTCAGCTCACCGTCTTCACGCACAATCCCTCTGCCGTTTTCCAGTTCGAGCAGTATTTCGTGATGAGCACCTTTGGTGTTGAACCAGGCGCGCTTCACACTTTCGGCGGCGACATAGGGGCGGCCGTGTTGATCAGCAGCCAGCCGGATATCGTAACCAAGAAATTCATTTTCGTCTGCACCGCTTAAAACAATCCGGTAACAGATATCCGCATCGACACCGTCTGTCTTTAAATGTCTGAAGTTGACGCGACCGTTCTTGGTACTGGCAAAAGCGACATTGTGACGAAGGCAGTCTGCCAGGAAGGATAACGCGGCAAACATCGCGCTTTTTCCTGTACTGTTGCGCCCGATCAGCACATTTATCTGCCCCAGCGGCATTCTGTCCCCCGGTAAAGGGGTCAAAGCGGGATCATATATTCTGGCAACCGCTGCAGCATCAAGACTAAGCAGTTCGTCAAAAGTCACGCCGAAAGTTGTGTCTTGCAATATCTCAAAATTACAGATATGAATACCCAACAGCATAAAACACCCCTTTTTGCCTGGAGAAATCAGCGGCGCGGATTTGCACTTCTGTTTTCGCTTGACTGCGGTCGGTTTGAACTGTTTTATTATATCACAGCAGTTTTCAACGGTTATAATCAGTCAGAGGTTTGGGAAGCGCTGATTCAGATAAGGAAGGGAAAAATGGACAGCATAAATATGATCTTTATTGTCGGCGATGCTGATGCCGGTCTGGTTGTGACAGGCCGGGGTGATACAGAGTACTCGTTTCAGTATGAAGGAGAAAACATCAGGGCTGAGGTTAAGACACAACTTTTAAATCTGCCCGTTGATCAGCAAATAGTGATTCAGACTTTGAACCTGGAGCTGGAAAAACCTTTGCGATTCCGGATTGAATGGCTGATACCTGAAAACACGCAAAACGCCGCCATGACATTGAACGGCAATCTCTTAATCAGCCCGATGGCTCCAGCATGGCCGGCAGACGGGCCGGTACTGCCGCTGCCGGAATGCGGCAATGAAACACCTGTGTCAACACTGCATGCCGGTCAGTTTCAAAGTCTTAGCTTCATATGGCAGGATGGTGATTCGCTGTCTTTGTATCTGGTAGAGAAGTAACTGACGGAGTTGCAGACGGCGTAACTTCAGGAGCTTTTGTTTCTCTGGCAGCCGCAGAAGTTTTTTCAATCGACTTTATGATGATGAAAGCCGTATTATTAATGCGGCGAGTCAGCAGATCTTCCAGGGGTTCATCTGCTTCTTCAGTAGTTGCAGCCCCTGGTGTAATGCTTATAGCCGGTGTAACGCTGGCGCCCGGGGTTGTCTTCGCACCTTGAGTAATGTTTGCGCCCGGAGTTGTGCCG
>CAZOMW010000013.1:0-25439 GCA_964581135.1 uncultured Oscillospiraceae bacterium | reverse complement strand
AAAGAGCTGCGCAAATTCATTACTGAAGGCGATCAGTTTCCGGACTCTGCCGATTCTAAAGGAGGTAAGAAATGAAAGGTAAAATACTGGCTGGCGCCCTTGGCAATTGTGTCCACGTCGCCGGTGTTGTCTCAATACTTCGCCAGGCCGAAGAGCTAGGCTACGAAACTGTTTTTCTGGGAGCTGCCGTTCCCGTAACTGAATTCATAGAAGCAATTCATGAGCACGATCCTGATATTGTCGGGGTCAGCTACCGTTTGTCGCCGGAGGTAGCCGAGCGCCTGTTAGCAGATTTCGAAGCAAATCTGACGCCGGATGACCGAAAAAGACGCTTCGCATTCGGTGGTACGCCCCCTGTCTGCCGCGTAGCCGAAAAAACCGGCTTGTTTGAGCGCTGCTTTGACGGTCTTGAGCATCTGGGCGATACAATTGCCTGGCTGGGCGGCAGCACCGTATGTCTGGAGCAGAAGTACTGTGACACGTTGAGCGAGCGGATTGCCGCTGCCGGCTCTGTTCCTTTGCTGCGACATCATTTCGGTCTGCCTGATTTTGAGGCCACCAGAGCCGGGATTGAAGAAATCGCCGCTGCCCGAATTCTTGATGTAATCTCTCTGGCTCCGGATCAGAACGCGCAGGAATCATTTTTCCGGCAAGCCTCGATGGATCCGATGCTTGAAGGCGCCGGCGGTGTGCCGGTTCGTACCCGTGAGCAGCTGGAAGCTTTAAAAAGCGCAAGCCAGACAGGCAACTTCCCGCTAATGCGAATTTACAGCGGTACACGTGACCTGGTGCAATGGGCCGAGCTTTCGGCTGCAGCCATCAATAATGCCTGGGGAGCGATTCCCCTTTGCTGGTACAGCACCCTGGACGGCCGCTCCGATCGTTCGCCGGAAACAGCGATTCGCGAGAATCAGGAGGCCATGCGCTGGTATGGCAGCCGCAGCCTGCCGCTTGAGGTCAACGAATCACATCACTGGAGCCTGCGGGACGCACATGACACGATCGCCGTGGTAATGGCTTACCTGGCGGCTTACAATGCCAAGGCCGCCGGTGTCAGTGAATATGTGGCTCAATACATGTTTAACACGCCGCCAATGACTACAGCACCGATGGATCTGGCTAAAATGCTGGCAAAAGTCGAATTGATTGAATCCCTGCATGATCAGTCGTTCCATTCCTGGCGTCAGGTCAGGGCAGGCCTGCTGCACCTTTCACCGCGTGAGAACATGGCCAAAGGCCAGTTAGCGGCTTCTACCGCAATAGCATTGCAGTTAAGACCACACATAATTCATGTCGTGGGCTATTGTGAAGGCGATCATGCGGCCACAGCACCCGATGTTATCGAAAGCTGTGATATTGTCCACGGCGTACTGCGCAATCTGCTGCAGGGTCAGCCTGACATGGTGAATAATCCGGAAGTGCAGCAACGCAAAAATATGCTGGTCAGCGAAGCTGAACAGCTATTGGAAGCGATTCGTTGTCTTGGAGAAGAAGAGGAACGGGATCCTCTGGCAAGTCCGCGTGTTTTGGCTGAGGCAATACGCACAGGCCTTTTGGACGCGCCTCACCTGCGCGGCAACAGCGACGCAGCCGGTCTGCTGGATACCAGAGCAATTAACGGTGCAATTTTAGCCTGGGACAAGGAAGCAAAGCGCCCGCTTAGCGAAAAAGAACGCATCGACAGAATTATGGCCAACAGAGCACAGACAGCCGTTTGGGCAATTTAAAAGCAAGGGAGCAAATCTAATGAGCGGAATGGCAGGAATCTATGGCACAGATCCCAATCGCGACGAACTGAATCTGATGATCGAACGTATCGCTTTTCGAGGCGGAGCAATCATAAATCAGGCTTCGGCCGGTAATCGTTCATTTATCCTGGCGTCATTATCCAACGAGTGCAAAACCCCGTTCTGTGAATCCGGTTTATCTACTTCCATTGATTTAGGACATGCGGCCCGGATCGCTTTTGACGGGCGGATTTTCAACCGTCGCGAGCTGCAGGAGGAACTGGATCAGATAGATTCCCCCAAAGAGGAACTGGATTCTGAGCTGGTATTGCGGTTGTACACGGAACGTGGCCCGGACTGCTTCAGCATGCTGGATGGAATCTTCGCACTGGCTGTAACTGATCCGGTACGCGGCCTGGTTTTCGCACGCGATCGTTTGGGCGAGCGTCCGCTGTATACCGGCAGTCAATCGGACTGCACTTATTTTGCTTCCGAGCTGAAAGCGTTCAGCGGCTTGCTGGATGAATACATAAACTTTCCGCCCGGGCATTGGCAGCAGGTCGGCGGCGAAATGATTCAATTTGCCAGCCCGGTTCCTGAAGCCGGTGAGCAGATCGATAATCTTGCCGAAGCGACAGCAGGCGTTCTTGAACGTCTGCGGGCTGCGATCGCTAAACGTCTGCGGGTTCCGGGACCTACTGGTATCTTTTTGAGCGGCGGTCTGGACAGCAGTCTGCTGGCCGCTTTGGCCGTTGAACAATTACCCGGGATCGATTCATTTACGGTCGGTGCCGAGGGCAGTGATGATCTTGAGTACGCGCGTATCTGCGCGAAATATCTGGGCACTAAACATCATGAGTTGGTTTACAATGCTCAGGACCTGGCGCAGGTTTTAAACACTGTGATCCGTAGCCTGGAAACCTATGACGCACCGCTGGTTCGAAGTTCGGTTCCAAACTATTATCTGGCAAAACTGGCAGCAGGCCACGTAAACACCGTTATATCAGGCGAAGGCGCAGGCGAGCTGTTTGCCGGTTACAGTTACCTGCTCGGCCTCAGCACAAACGAGCTGCAGCGTGAAATGAGGACCGCGGTTACCAATATGCATAGCCTTTCAATTCAGCGCAGCAATCGAATGACTTCCCTTTTCGGGGTAGAGGCCCTGATACCCTTCCTTGACCAGGATCTGATCGAATATGCTTTCAGAATCAAGCCAGAGTTGCATTTCGGACCCGAGGACGAAGTAAAATGGGTACTTCGCACAGCCAGTGCGTCATTGTTGCCGGAAGAAGTAATCTACAGGCCCAAACAAAAATTCAGCCGCGGAGCCGGCTCTGCAAAAATGATGGCAGATGTATCCACTGCTCTGATTAACGATATTGAGCTCGAAGCAGAACGTCGTTCTGCTGCCGGCAACAGACTGCGCGGTAAAGAAGAACTGATGTATTACAGAATATTTAAACGCAATTATCCCGAGCTGGCAGCTGAAAAAACCTTAAGCTTCAGTCAGGGGTATTGAAAAATCAGCATTTCTGCCTAAATGAGGCCGTAATGAACAAGCGCTTCTTCGATGCCGTTATCTTCAGCTGAACCGGTAACATAGTCACTGACTGATAATACTGTGTTGCGACTGTTCGCCATAGCGATGCCGTGAGCCGCATAAGTAAGCATGTCTAGATCGTTCAGGCTATCGCCCAGTGCGTAGGTATTGCTGCGCGGCAGGTTCAGATGGCGCAGCAGACGCTCCATTCCCGTTGCCTTGTTATGCCCTTTCGGGACAAGCTCGCCATGAAGTGAAGAATGCGGAATCAAATCGAAATTAGGTTCAATGAGGTGCTGGCAGCAATCCAGGCTGCCCTTGTTTTCAAGAGCAAAACTCATCTTGTTGATAACAACAGGAGTATCGTGCCAGTCGCGGAAAATATGCTCGTAACCAAAAAAGTAGCCGCTGAACATTTGTTGACTTTGGAATAAGGATAGATCCCGGACATATAAAAAATCCGGGCCCTCGAGAAGCATTTCCACCGGAGCCTGATCAACCAGAGGCAGCAGCTGGGCCAAAAGTTCCGGCTCAATCGTCAGGTTGAAAAGGACATCACCTTGATATTCAATATAAGTGCCGCAGGCGGCAATAATGCCGTCAAAATCTACTTCCAGGATATGCGGCAGGATACTGCTTAAGCAGCGGCCTGTATTAATGAAGGCAAGATGGCCGTTGCTGCGCAGCTTACTAATTGCTTTCGCAGCTGAGGGCGGCACTTCACGGTTTGCATCAAGCAGGGTACCGTCAATATCAAAAAAAACCAGGGCGGGGGATTCGGGTGCAGGCTTCAAACTCAGACTCCTTGTCAGCTGTGCCGGCTTTAAAGCTGCCGGTTTGTGAGCGGGCATATGTCGTTGAATTATATCAGTTTCAGACTTGATTCGCAAAGATCAGCAAGGAGATTTGCAAGGAGATATTATTAATGCATTTACGAAACGTAGCTACGGCTTTTCTGCTGAATGGCGATGATGTGCTGATGATGAAAAGGGCTGCGCACAAGAAGATCGCGCCCGGTTACTGGTATGGTGTGGGCGGACATCTGGAACCGGACGAGCTTAACGATCCGACAGCCGCCTGTTTGCGCGAGGTACAGGAGGAGACCGGACTTGAAGCTGATCAGATTGATGGATTCAGGCTTTGTTACATCGTAATGCGCCGTAGCCGGCAAGAAATAGTGATCAATTATTTCTTTTTCGGACAGGTAAAGTCGCGGCTGGTAAGAGCTAATAACGAAGGCACACTTCATTGGATACCCCGGTCAGAAGCACTTAACCGTAAACTGTTCCCCGCGATCGAACTGACGCTGCAGCACTATTTTGAGGAATACCCCGGCGGCGGGGATACTAAATCTGATGAAGTGGAATTTGGCATGGTCACTTTGGTCAACGGCCAGCCGGACATTGAATGGCTGCAGGTTCTGGACTGGGATGATTCAAACTGACTGAAATTGAACCGGCTGCTTTAAATCAGGTGCCGTTTGAGGCATACTGTTATCTATGGTTTACGCTCTAAAACATCCAGAATATTTACGTGCGGTGGCAAGCGACGGCAGCGAAACTTACGGCTGCGATCAGCGCTGGTATCGTACCAAATGGCAGCAAATGTCCGGTTGCGGTCCTACCACGGCTTCAACAATCCTGATCTACCTGCAGCGATCGGGTAGAATAACTCTGCCTGTGGAAGTCAGGGAGCGACACGAATGCATTGCTCTGATGGAACAGGTATGGCAGTATGTGCGGCCCACGGTCCGGGGAATCTACCTGGCAGAGCAATTCTGCGGCGGCATTCAGAAGTTCGCTCAGGCTCATAAGCTCGACATTGATTGTGAAGCCCTAAGCATTTGCGGCAATAGCAAAAGCGAAGGTCGAAACCTTTGGCAGGATTTTCTGCTGAAGCCTCTATCTCAGCCCCGGGAAGTTAAGCAAACAGATGACTTGCAGACTGCGCTTGAGTTTATCGAGACTGGTCTTGAGCAAGATACTCCGATTGCTTTTCTTAATCTGGCCAGTGGCGAGGCTCGAGATGTTGATGAGTGGCACTGGATGACTATTGTCGCGCTCCTACATGATCAGGAATCGGAACGAGCGGAGATCCGGATTATTGATGGTCCCAAGACAATGAGCGTGGATTTCAAAACCTGGTTTCACACGACTTCGCTGGGCGGCTCGCTGGTTTACCTGTTGCCGGGCACTTAATAAATACGATCCCCTATTCGCCAGGAGTCCTTCTAGTGCTTTCCGGTAAGACAGGTGCTATTCTATTTCATCCAGGGCAATGGGATCGAGCAGTTTAATTTGCCGCTGTCCTTTTTGGCGGATAAGTTTCATATCCTCAAAAGCTGATAACCTGCGGCTAAGGGTTTCCTGAGTCATGCCGATCTGAGAGGCAAAGTCGCCTTTTGTCATTGGGAGTCGAATATCATTGTCTGCATCAGCAAGCTTTAATAAGGCCTGCGCTAAACGGCGGTCGGCGGAATGCAAATTGATATCTTCTATCAGGTTTTCAGCCTTTTCCAAACGCCAGCTGAGTTCTTCCATAACCTTGAGTGCAATTACCGGATATTTTGCCATTAGTTGTTTAAGCCTGTCGCCTTCGATAGCACACATGGTCGATTTTTCCAGCGCTTCACTGTTTTCTGTCATCGGCAACGGACTGAACAAAGATAATTCGCCCATAAAATCCCCCGGGCCAAGTACCCGGATAACCTGTTCGCGGCCAGTAGGACTAAGGCGGGATATTTTGACACTCCCTTCATGCAAGACATATAAAGCTTTGGCCTTATCTCCGGCCATATAAATGAATTCGCCGCGTTCGAAGGTTTTTTCCGAGGTGATCAAGGCTATTTCATGCTGCTCTTCCGGGGTAAGAGTATTGAAAATGGGAACAATCGATATACAGGTTGAATCTTCCCCACCTGATCCCCCGCAGTTTCCCGAACATGTATGCTGGTGATTACACTGCTGACTTTCCACTTTTGCCTCCACTAACCAGTCTTCTTTTGGGTATCATTATAACGTAAGCGAATATTGCCTGCCTTGGTGTTCAGGGGCAAAATGAAAAAAGGATACATTAGCGTAATGAATAAGGATACATTAGCGCCGGAGGGTTATAATGCAATACGATTTTGATGAAATGATCAATAGAAAAAACACCTGTTCGATCAAGTATGATTTTAAAATGGAACGCGGCAAACCGGATTCCGTAATACCTCTTTGGATAGCCGACATGGATTTTCGCACACCGCCTGCTGTTGTCCAAGCATTAGTGAAAAAAAGCCGGCATGGTATTTTCGGCTACACTGAAAGCAAAGATGCATACGCTGAAGCGGTCAGCGGCTGGTTTAAGCGTCGTTTCGACTGGCAGCCGGAAAAAGAGTGGCTGATCAAGACCCCTGGTATTGTTCATGCCGTTGCGACCTCGATCCGGGCTTTTACTCAACCTGGCGAAGCTGTATTGGTCCAGCAACCGGTTTATGCGCCCTTATTCAATCTGGTTAATCTTAACAAACGGCAGTTGGTCAATAGTCCACTGGTCTATGAGGAAGGACATTACAGGATTGATTTCGCGGATTTTGAAGCAAAAATAAAAGCGCATAAGGTGCGCATGTTCCTTATGTGCAGCCCCCACAATCCAGTAGGACGCGTCTGGACCCGGGCAGAACTAGAACAGTTAATCGAAATCTGCCTGCGTAACGATGTAATTGTTGTTTCAGATGAAATCCATGCCGATTTTGTCTATAGCGGGCATCGACATTTCATGAGCGCCAGCCTCGATGATCGTTACCTCGAGAATGTAATTACCTGTACAGCCCCCAGCAAAACCTTTAACCTCGCCGGCCTGCAGATATCCAACATTTTTATCCCAAACGCCACATTGCGAAGGTCGTTTATTTCCGCGATGAACTGCGGCGGCTATAATCAGCCTAATACCATGGGACTAACCGCCTGCGAGGCAGCTTATAACCACGGTGAAGAATGGCTTGATCAGCTTCTGATTTACCTGCAGGGCAACCTTGATTTTGTACGTGAATATTTACAGCATAACCTGCCGCAGGTCCGTCTGGTCGAACCGGGTGGAACATATCTGCTTTGGCTCGATTTCGGTGACCTTTTTGTTGATGGAATTGCCAGGGAAAAATTCCTGCTGAATGAAGCCGGCCTCTGGCTCAGCAGCGGTTCAGGTTTCGGACCTGAAGGCAGCAATTTCGAAAGACTGAATATTGCCTGCCCCCGTGCGCTTCTGGCACAGGCAATGCACCAGCTGCAAACAGCATTTGAACTGAGAGGCTGAAGGAAATTCATTAGAATCAACGCTAACACATCGAGCGTAAACCGTAAAGAACTACCACTGGGTAACCGGAGAAACCGCAACACTCAGCTTCATCTCGTATGATTAACTCTAGATGTTTTGGGTATCAGTTGCCTGAGTTGATCGTGAAGCCTCGAGGAGAAGTCGTTATGAATGATGAGTTGAGCCATGAAAAGGATGCAGTCCCGGCGGGACATGACAATGTAGAGCACATCAAGCACACTGAACATGCCGAGCATGAGCACGCCGGCCACGCCGACCACGCCGGCCATACCGACCACGCCGACCATACCGGCCACGCCGACCACACCGACCACTCCGATCACGTCGACCATACCGACCATTCTGACCATTCGGGGCATGATGATCACACAGACCATCATGCACATATGGTTGTTGATTTCCGGCGGCGGTTTTTTGTTTCGCTGATTCTGATGGTTCCAATACTGGCGCTATCGCCAATGATTCAGATGTTCCTTAACGTCGACTGGAGCTTCAGCGGCGATAGGTGGCTGCTTCTGGGATTATCCACTGTACTGTTTGTTTATGGCGGCAAGCCGTTTCTGACTGGTTCGATTGATGAATTGAAGCAGCGTTCGCCGGCCATGATGACGCTGATCGCTTTGGCCATTATTGTTTCTTATGTTTACAGCACTTATGTGGTCATAACCGGCCGTGGCAACGACTTCTTCTGGGAACTGGCCACTTTAATTGTTGTGATGCTTTTAGGCCACTGGATAGAAATGCGTTCAGTAATGGGAGCTTCTCGAGCTTTGGATGAGCTTGTTAAGCTGATGCCGGAAACCGCACACCTCCTACAGGCAGATGGAAGTACCATTGATGTGCCGTTAGGGGATCTGAAAACCGGAGATCGCTTACTGGTCAAACCGGGCGAAAAAGTTCCGATTGATGGTGAGATTTTCGCCGGTCGTTCCGCTGTTGATGAAGCAATGATTACCGGCGAGTCAGTGCCTGTCGAAAAGAAAAAAGGTGACGAACTGATCGGCGGTTCAATCAATGGTGAAGGGGTACTGAGTTTCACTGTCAGCAGAACAGGTGATCAGACATTCCTTTCTCAGGTCATTAAGATGGTGCGTGAAGCGCAGGCTTCAAAGTCAAATACACAGAGGCTGGCTGATATCGCTGCCCGCTGGCTGTTTTATTTAGCTGTGGCAGCCGGGTTGATAACCTTTAGCGCCTGGATGCTGCTTGATCGCGGTTTTGATTTCGCGATCGAACGCGCAGTAACTGTTATTGTCATTTCCTGTCCGCATGCACTTGGTCTGGCTATACCGCTGGTCACTGCAATTTCAACAAGCATCGGAGCCAATAAGGGCTTATTAATTCGTAACCGCGCAGCTTTCGAAAATGCCCGTCTGCTTAACGCAGTTGTTTTTGATAAGACCGGTACTCTCACACAAGGGCAATTCGGCTTGACTGATGTAATCCCTATGTCGATCGATGAAACCGAGCTGCTAACTTTAGCATATTCGATTGAAACTAATTCAGAGCATCCGATTGCTCATGGGGTTGTCAGAGCTGCGGAGGAACGTAGTCTGAATCTGCTGCCGGTTACCAATTTTCAAAATATTACCGGCCAGGGCCTGATGGCAACGGTAGCTGGCCGCGACCTTCGAATCCTCAGCCCCGGTGCTGTACGTGGCATGGGTATTATTTTTGATGAAGACGCTTTTGAACGTCTGGCAGAAGAAGGTAAAACCGTAGTATTTGTAGTTGAAGGCAGGAGTCTGTTGGGTGCTTTGGCTTTAGCGGACATGGTTCGCGATTCTGCCCGCCAGGCCGTTGAAGAAATGAAGGACATGCAGATTGAATCGATTATGCTGACCGGGGATAATCCGCGTGCTGCTGCCTACATTGGCGAACAAGTGCAGATAAAAGAAGTTATCGCTGAAGTGTTGCCACAGGATAAAGCGGCTATAATCAAAAAGCTGCAACAGGCGGGCAAGCGCGTTGCCATGACAGGTGATGGCGTTAATGATGCCCCTTCACTTGCACAGGCAGACCTTGGCATTGCGATTGGCGCCGGCACCGATGTGGCGATCGAGACTGCTGACGTTATTCTGGTGCGCAGTGATCCGCTTGACGTTGTTAGTATTTTGAAACTTTCCCGGGCTACTTATCGAAAAATGGTGCAAAACCTTATCTGGGCCACCGCCTATAATGTGATAGCGTTGCCGCTTGCCGCTGGTATTCTTTATGATCAGGGAATTGTAATTTCGCCAGCCCTTGGTGCTGTGTTTATGTCGCTGAGCACGATAATCGTCGCCATTAATGCCCGCTTGCTGCGTATTCGTGATTAAGCTAATATAGCTGTTGATGAAAACTCAATACTCAATTAACACATCCACGAATCTTTGCCAGAAGACTCTCAGGCTTGTTGCCCGTTATTTAAGCGTTATTATTATTGCGGCTTCAACTTTGGCATTAGCTCTTAGCCTGAGTGGCTGCCTGCCGGCCACAGTTACCAAACCTGACGGCAAACCGGTTATCACATCGTCTGTCGAGGTGAACCTGACGGGTTTGGCTACTGTTTCAGAGCGTGATCTTGATCGTGAAATCGTAGTAAAAGGTACAATCAGCCAGATTCGTCGTTATGACAGCGGACATACACTGGTTACTCTGTTTGACAGCAGCGGTGAACTGCCAGTCTACATCCGGCGGGAAACGAACGTTGATCTGCTGGCTCTAGCCGTTGATGAAGAATATGAAGTAACCGGCCGGGTTCAGAAACATGAAAACCAGCTGGAGCTGGCAGTAGCCGAAGCGGACGCTTTTCGTTTGACGGACGGTTATAACTTTGAACAAGTGGTTGTTGAATCAGTTATTGATGGTGATACTGTCCGCATACTTAAAAACAACGCTTTGTTCACATTGCGGATTATTGGTGTTGATACACCGGAAAAATCACTGGACGGGCAGCCAGCTGAATTCTATGCTGATCAGGCAACAGCCTTTACCTCAAAACTTTTAAAAGGTAAGACAATTTATCTCGAAAAGGATAATTCTGAAACTGATCGTTACGGTCGTTTGCTGCGTTATGTCTGGCTGCACATCCCCAGCGAAATCACGCCTGCCACGGTTGCCGGAACAAACCTCAGTGCGCTATTGATCAAAAACGGCTACGGTGAATTTATTGAGGTTGGTTCTGATGATAAATACGCCGGGCACTTCGAGATCTGGGAACAGCAGGCGCAGCAGTCGAAAATCGGCATGTGGTCAAAATCTGAATGATTACTGAGCCAGCGCGGTTTTGAGCAGCTGGGCTGCGATTGGTGCGGCAGTACTGCCGCCTGAACCGCCTTCCTCTACTACCACAGATATGGCCAGTGGGTACTTGCCATCGGCAACATAACCAACAAACAGAGCGTTGTTTTTCTTTTGACCGGTAACCTCAACTGTCCCTGTTTTACCGGCGATACGAGCTCCGGTTACCCGCGCAGATCTGCCGGTGCCGTTGTTGACCACCGACAGCATCATTTCTTCCATTGCTGCTGCCTCTTCGGGATCCAGCACCGTCTTCAAAGCTGTTGGCTTCAGACTCTGATATTTCAAGTCCAGCGGATCATTCAGGTAATTGATTATATGAGGAGTCTGCATAACGCCGCCGTTGCCGATCGCGCCGGCTAATAAAGCCAGCTGCAGTGGTGTTGAACTTAACTGAGTCTCGCCGGAGGGCTGGCCGATTGCCAGCCAGGACATGGCGGTATTATCGTTGGCGGTTCTGATCCGGCCACGCATCGTATTCAGTTTATCTACTGTTATCAGATCAAGCCAGCCGAGTCGACTGGCTGCAAGTTCAAGCTGTGCACCACCCAATTCAGCGCCGATTTCACCAAAGAAAACATTGCACGAATTCTGAAAAGCACTGGCAAGATTGACTTTGCCGTGACCATTGCCGCTTTCATCGGCGCCATCGGGTGAAACAGTTGATTTTCCGCTGCATTCAACCACCCGGTCGGGGTCATAATTATCGGATGCCATCCAGGCGGCGGCAGTGACAATTTTGAATAAAGAGCCCGGCGCATAGACGCCGCGCAAAGAACGATTGAACAATGAGCCTTCAGGAATATCCTTAAAATCAATAACTGATTGCGGCGAAGTGCCAGGGGAACTGACGGATGCCAGAATAGCACCGGTTTCGTAGTTCAACAACACCACTGCGCCGCGGCGACCCTTAAGTTGTTGATATGCCAGCTTGGTCAGGCGACTGTCGATAGTCAGATGTACATCGTCGCCAGTCAGTCCGCGACCGGTAAAATCAAGATAAAACTGGTGCAGCAGATTACGGTCCGCACCGGTCAGGACACCCTGATAACGGGCTTCAATTGTGTTGTCGATATTGTGTGTATAGTCCCCGACTATATGCAGCGCTGCCATGGCCAGAGTGCGATCTGCAGCATAACGGCGGCTGCCGCTTTCGCTTGTCGCAAGGGCGACCCCGTCCGCTGAGATAATGTCTCCGGCCTGAGCGTAACGACTTCTCAGCGCGGCCTTATTTTCGCCGGCAGCTACATAAAACGTATTGCGGCTGCGGTACTGTTGAAAAACAAGTCCGCCCAGCATTGCAACAGATATAATCAGGAACAGAATCAACAACAGCTTCAGGTTGCGCATCAACTGTTTCATGCGTTCACCCGCCTTTCGTGTGGCTGAGTTGACAAGCCGAGTAGAATTCCAAGCATCAGTAGCTTAGCCAGTGCTGAGCTGCCGCCTTTGGCTATCATCGGCAAAGTAGCACCAGTCAGGGGAATCAGGCCGGTTGTGCCGGCAATAACAATTATTGCTTCTACAAACAGCATGGTTCCTATAGCCAATGCGAGGCTGGAACGGAAACCATCCGGCGCGAGCACGGTTACGGTTGTGCCCCGCAGCCAGATAACTATAAATACAACTACTATTGCTAACCCTGTCAGCAGGCCAAGTTCTTCACAGACAACTGAAAATATCATGTCGGACGAAGCCAGTGGTATCCCTCCCGGGCTGCCGTTACCCAGGCCCCGGCCAAGCAGACCACCGCGAACCATTGCCTGTAAGCCGTAGACGATTTGCCGGTTACTGTCATTAACTTCAGTCCAAAGTGTGGTCCAACCGATAATGCGCCGCTGCACATGTGGAAAAACAGCATAGGCAACAGCGCCAAGCCCCGTGCCTCCCAGTAACAAGAGTAATGTTGTGAGATATTCCGAGGTCATGACTACATAAACCAGTAACGTTGTCGGCAGCAGAATCATTGCTGAACCAAGGTCGGGCAGCAGCATAATGAGGAAGAATACTATGCCTGCCCAGACAGCAAAGAATAATTGCATGCGCCGACTGGGGCGGTTTTTGAAAAAACCCGCTACGACAATAAGATAGGTTATTTTAGCAAACTCTGTTAACTGCAGCGAAAAACCGCCGATGTTTATCCAGAGAGTTGCGCCGTGAGAATCGGCGCCGTTGCCCAGTACCAGCGTCGCAAGCAGCATTAGCGGGGTCAGAATGGCGCATAAAGGAATAAAAAGCTCAACTCCATGAGTACGGGCAATGAAGATTATCGTCGGAACAATCAGAAATAAGCCTACAGCGATTGAAATAAACTGAGAGTTGAGGCTGGCGTATATTTTGTCAACCTGCTCCGCAACAGCTGGATCAACAGGCGGCATGGCCGGCCCTTTGCCTCCGAAAACAGAGCCGATAGTGCGTGCGATATTCTTTAGATCAGAAGCCAGACGTCCAAGCCAGCCGGAAGCAAAAATATTGTCAGCTGCCATCAGGCTTTCCGGAATCGCGAGGCGTGTTTGCATAATAAGGCCGATCAGTGTTAGCAGAAGGAAGCATAATAGCAAAACAGGATCCAGACCTTTAAAAACCCGGGGCAAGATCAACAGATAAAGATTGCCGACCAGAAAAAATCCGAAATACCAGAAAGCTACTGAATAAGTGACTATGCTGGCTGAAGCAGGAATCAGCAGCAGGCTTACACTGAAGCCAACGATAAGAATTATATTGAACAGTACACTTGCTGTCGCGGGCAAACGCTGGATACGAAACGCGCCGGGGGGATCAAATTGCTCAACCGGTAAAGGGGGCTCGTTATTTTCTTTTGCAGACTCGTTTTCTGCAAATAAGGATGAATAGTCCGGCGTATACATGAACGTCAGATGCTGGTCTGCCAGAGTTATTTCATCCTGATCTTCAAGCGGCGTCGGAGATACAATCTGCACCCCGTTAATACTGACTGGATGATTGCGAGTGAGAGGTCTTAGAAACCACTCGCCATCAAACAGATAAATCATGGCGTGTCTTTGAGCGATATTTTCGTTACGCAGCCTGATATCAGAAGACTGGGCTCTGCCGATCGTCGTCATGGAAAAAACCGGCAGATTCAATAAGCCCGAGTCAGCACGCGTTTCACCCAACAGGAAAACGTCCCGTGCCGGTTGAATGGTGCGGCGCATTGCACGGCGCAAATTTATCAGTGCATCGCGCAACAGAACCCAAACCAGAATTACCAGCAATGGGATCATAAGGTAACGAATTAAGTAAGCCAGCGTCTGTGCAGTCATGAACTAAGTATATCACGCGAGGCAAACGCAGAATATTACGCGAGCAGTGGAAAATACCCGTCTATATCATTATCATAATCAGAGGCAGTTTTAATTCTGGAGGAGAGATAATGAAATACGGAATCGCAATTGGAAAAGAAATTTCACCGGCAGCGCCGTTGGTGCTGGGCGGCGATTTTGTTGAAAGCATGAAATATGCCGCCGGACTCGGATTCAATGCTGTTGAAATCCATGTACCGAAGCCGGATATGCTGGACACTGACGCACTTATATCAGCCTGTAGAAAATTCAATATCGGGATCTCAACCATCGGCACGGGTGGCATGTACGGCGGTGAGGGACTTTCGCTGATTGCTGATTCAGAAAACATTATTTCTGAGGTTCTTGCGAGGCTGCACAGCTTTGTACATAAAGCAGCTTTACTTGGAAGCGCTGTAACCATTGGCAGCATTAAAGGAAATATTCCCAGGAATAAAAATCGCAAGCCGTATTTTGACCGTCTGGCAGCCAACGTCCGCATCATCGCAGATTACGCGGCAACGAAGAATGTGACCATATTGCTGGAAGCAACCAATCGTCTTGAGAACAACCTGCTCAACAGTGCCCGCGATGTTCACGACTTTATTCAGGAATATCAGCTGCCGGCAAACGTATTGATTCTGGTTGATGCTTTCCATATCAATATCGAAGAGGCCTCGATTGAGAATTGTCTGAAGGACACCGGCGACCGGCTTGGTTACATCCATTTTGCCGACAACACCCGCCGTTACCCCGGGGCCGGCTGTTTCCGCTTCAACTTACTGGCCAAGGCGATTCGCGAATATGGCTATGACGGCGTTCTCAGCATTGAATGCCTGCCGCTGCCTGATAGTAAAACAGTAGCTGAAGCTTCAATAAAATTCTTCAAAGAAACTTTCGGCTGAAAATTCACAGAACAGCAATCGGGCAGGATCCCTACCATCATTTGGCCGGGATCCTACCCGCTTGACTTATAATTTGCGGGTTTCTGCCCTGCAGGCCTGGAACAGCAGTTAGTTCAGCGGAATCTTTGGATCCGGATCACGGATTGGTTCCGGTTCGGTCGGTACCTTAACAACTGTTGTCCGGCCCTCGAGTTCACGTGCGAAAGCAGCTGCCCGTTTGTGATAATCAATCACCTTGTCGCTGACCTTACGGAAAATGGTGCCTTCAGGATATTTGCCTGTGGCGTCTTTTTCACCTGCTTGCACTCCGGTCAGTAGTTCGATGCCTTCTTCGATCCGACTGACAGCGTATATGTGGAACTTTTCATCTTGTACTGCTTCCAGAATCTCTTCCTTTAACATCAGGTTCTCAATATTCTGGATCGGGATAATTACACCCTGATCACCCGTCAGACCAGCGGCAGCACAGACGTCAAAGAATCCTTCTACCTTTTCGGTAGCGCCGCCGATCGGCTGGACGTGACCCAGCTGATTGACTGAGCCGGTAACCGCCAGATTCTGTTTGATCGGAATCTCCGCCAGGCTGGAAAGAATAGCGTAAAGTTCGGCGCAGGAAGCGCTGTCGCCATCGACCCCGCCATAGTTCTGTTCAAAGGTTATCTGAGCGGTAAGTCCCAGAGGTACTTCCTGAGCGAATTTACCGCCCAGATAGCCGGACATGGTAAGAACGCCCTTGGAATGGATATTGCCGCTCATATCAGTTTCGCGTTCAACATTGATAATGCCGCCGCGTCCCATATAGGTGACAGCTGTAATGCGGGAAGGCTGGCCGAACATATAGTCGCCGATACCGATAACAGAGAGACCGTTGACCTGACCAACGACTCCGCCGGAGATGTCAATCAGTATTTTACCCTTTTTAATCATCTCCTGAATTTTTTCTTCAATCCGGTTGGAACGGAACTTCTTTTCCCGGATCGCTTTATCTACATGCTTTGCTTCTACATATTCGGAATCATCATTTCTAGCCAGCTGCTCAGCTTCGTATACTATTTCACCTACATCATTGAACCGGGTTGAGAGTTTATTCTGATCACCTGCCAGTCTGGAACCGTACTCGACAATACGTGCCATCGCCGGACGATCAAAAGCCTTAAGGTTCTCATCTTCACACATTGAGCTGACGAACGAGGTATATTTACATAAGTTGTCATCGGTGCGCTGCATTTCCACATCAAAGTCGACTTTGACCTTAAAAAGCTTCTGGAAATCTTCATCCATTGTCATATACATATACAGCATAGGGCTGCCGATCAGGATTACCTTGAGATCAAGCGGAATTGGTTCCATGCGCATTGTCGCTGTCGGTACATAGCGGTATTGCTCGCCGATATTTTCTACAACCGCCTGACGATATTTCATGGCTCTCTTCAAAGTATCCCAGACAAAAGGCTCGGTCAGAACATCCTTGGCCTGCAGTATGAGGTAACCGCCGTTGGCTCGGTGAATCGCGCCTGCTTTGGCCATAGTAAAGTTGGTTGTCAAAGCCATCATTTGATTGCGGTATTCGACTTTGCCGAACAGATTGTAATAGTAAAGGAACGGTTCGCTGACAACAGGTGCACCTTCGGTTCTTTCGTTATTTACAAATAGATTGACTTTGTAACGGGTGAAAGCTTCCTCGTTATCCTGCTGCGGCATCATAAATGGCAGTTGTGCCTGTGGCTTGGCGTCGACTTCTTTAAAAATTTCGTGGTTCTCTTCTACATCATTCAGCACATTATCCAGATATTCGATAATTTTCGGGTATTTATCGTATTTTTCTTTCAGACGGGTAATCTGCGGCAACGCTGCATACATGGTAATCTTCTTTTCAAGGTTTATTACCTTTTCCGTAGCTTCTTTTTCCAGATTACGGCCGGCATGCAAGGCTTCTTCCAGCTTTTTTTCCAGCTTCTGACCGCGTTCTTCAAAGTCGCGGCGTTCTTCAATTGTCAGTTTTTCAAATTCTTCCGGTGTCAGAGCCCGATCTTCTTTAGCCGGTACCAGCAGAAAGCGGCCCGGAACCTGCTTCAGCACAAAGCCGTTGTCGCGCGCCTCAATTTCAAGAGCTTGAAACGGTTCCTGCAACTTGCTTTGAGCACTGGTGATAATCTGGTCTTTTTGCTGCTCGTAATCACTGCTTTCGAAAGCTTTAGGAATCACCGAACGCAAATCCTTGACCAGCTCGTCCATATCCTGTTGGAAAACACGTCCTTGTCCCGGCGGCAGAGATACTGCCAGTGGATTATCTTTGTCGATAAAATTATGAAAATAACACCAGTCATCCGGTACTTTGCCTTGAGCCCCGGTATGAGTGACGATTGATTGCACGTAGGTGTTTTTACCGGTGCCTGATGGTCCGACAACAAAAATGTTGTAACCGGGCGCATCCATTTCCAAACCGAATTTCATTGAACGCACTGCTCGTTCCTGACCGATTACCCCATCAAGTTCAGGAACATCTCTGCTGGTCAGGCAGAAGCTCAGTTCTTCTTCACAATCACAAACCCGTTTTAGTTTTTCCGGGGGAATTCTGAACTTATTCAGTGGCGACATACAGACCTCCTCTTGCGTTACTGACAATCAGTTTCGGTTATCACCATTTTCAGGTGCTCTATTTAGTATAGCTATTTTCAACAGCCGGTGCGCCGGTGCATTGTTACATGAAAGTGAAAGATTAATCAGTAAACCATGAACGAAACCGGTTTTAAGTTAAATATCCTGAATAGATTGCCCAACCCGGAAATGTGATTCATAATGATATATATTCACAAGAGTTAAATTTCTTGCTTAGAGGGGGTCTTGTCATGAAACTTAATCTTCAGGAACTGCAGGCTCAACAACAATGGACAGACAAAGGTTATAAGCTGCCAAAGTATGATATTGAAGCAGTGCGCAGCCGCACACTTGCCGAACCGCGCTGGATTCACTTCGGAGCCGGCAATATTTTCCGGGTTTTCCCGGCTGTACTGCAGCAACGGCTGCTTAATGAAGGCCTGGCAGAAACTGGTATTATTGTCGCTGAAGCATTCGATGAAGAAATTATCGACAAAGCCTACACACCATTTGACAATCTTAGCCTGATGGTTTCACTTAACTCCAACGGCAGCATTGATAAAGAGGTAGTCGCCAGCGTTGTGCATTCAGTCAAAGCCAGCAAACAATACGATGAACTGGTCAGTTTCTTCAAAAAGCCCTCTCTGCAGATGGTCAGCTTTACAATTACCGAAAAGGGTTACGCTGTTAAAGGCTCCGACGGCAATTATTTCAAATGGATTGAAGCCGATCTCAACTGCATACCTGAGCAGCCCGGCAGCCTGATCAGCCTGCTGACCAAGCTGCTGAATGAACGCTACATGGCAGGTGAGCAGCCGGTAGCCCTCGTAAGTATGGATAACTGTGCCCATAACGGCACCAAGCTTTATGAAGCAGTCATGACTTTTGCCAATTCCTGGGCTCATAAGAATCTGGTTGAAAGCGGCTTTATAGCTTACCTTAATAACCGGGAAAAAGTCTCCTTTACCTGGAGCATGATCGATAAAATTACACCGCGGCCGTCAGAGGTCGTTCGGAAAACCCTTCAGGCTGACGGTTATGAGAGTTCCGATATCATTATTACCGCGAAAAACACCTATACAGCTTCTTTTGTTAATGCTGAGCCTACCCAATACCTTGTTATTGAAGACTGGTTCCCTAACGGCCGTCCCTCGCTGGATCACGCCGGCGTCATGTTTACGGACCGCCAGACGGTTGATAAGGTCGAAACAATGAAAGTAACAACCTGCCTTAATCCCTTGCATACAGTTCTGGCCATTTACGGCTGCCTGCTGCGAATGCCGACCATTGCTGACTGCATGAAGGATCCGCAGCTGAAAGCCTTTGTAGAAAAAGTCGGCTATGTTGAAGGTATGCCGGTTGTGATTGACCCGGGTATTATCAAGCCGGAAGAATTCATTAAAACAGTGCTGGAAGAGCGTTTCCCCAACCCTTTCCTGCAGGATACACCCGAACGGATAGCAACTGATACTTCACAAAAAATACCGGTTCGCTTTGGCGAAACGATGAAAGCCTATCTAAAAAAAGGCGGCCCTGCTGCTCTGCAGGAGCTTACCTACATTCCACTGTTTATTGCCGGCTGGCTGCGCTACCTTCTGGGTTGCGATGACTGGTGTGCGCAGATGAATATGAGCCCGGATCCAATGCTGGAAGAGCTGCAGCATAAGCTGGCCTGGATTAATCTGGGTAATGCCGGTCCGTTCGGTCCCACCCTAAATCCAATTCTGGCAAACAGCGCAATTTTCGGCATTAACCTGGTTGAAAACGGTCTGGCGCCGAAAATCATCGGCTATTTTACCGAGCTTGTTGCTCATGAAGGTGCCGTTCGCGAGACACTCAAAAAGTATCTGCCGAATAAATAAGAATTTTCACCCAACTATAAATATGCGTAAAGGCCGGATTCACCTGAATCCGGCCTTTTAAAATTAAATTGGTATTTGATTAAGGACCGGCTTTTGGCCCCTGTCCGGAGTTTCAGCCTTTGATCAGATCAAGTGACTGCAGGTGGCGCCGGAAGTGGGTGCGGATAATCTGGTGGTAGGCTTCCTCGTCTTTATCAAGGATGTCGTAAAGACGTTCTTTCAGTACCAGCCTGCCGTTCTCTTCGAGGTTCAGGATCCCGCCGTAATTGATATGCAGCAGCTGACGGGCATTGTCGTTCTGCAGTAACTGCGGATAATCGCCGGGTTGGAAAGATTCGATTTTCGGGCACGTGTCAACGCTGACATTAACATGGTAGTTCTTTTTGGCATTTTCCAGATTAGCCAGACTGAACAGATACAGTTCACGGAACAGATCCTGGTGGTCATGCGAAAGCTGGTGCACAAACTCCAGCCAACTGGTGCCGGCGGTTTTCAGATGATAACGGTGGCCGGTTATCCTGGCGGCGCTGGGAAAGATCGAGAACTTGTCACTGCCGGAATGGAAGCTGATTTTATAACCCCACTGGCTTGCTATTGCCGGATGTCCAACGAGCTGTTCATCGAATTCCTTAATGTCGCCGATATAATCGATCCCTTTCTGGAACTCGCCGACAAAGCGGGGTGCCATGCTGATTACCTTAACTTTGTAGCGTTCAATCAGTTCAGTTGCCACAAACGCGTGCGCAAACAGAGTTGTCGGATAATCCGTCTCATCAATTGAAACCTCAAAACTGATATCCGGACGATCAGCCAGATACTCTTCAAAGATGTCACGCGCAAACCGAATTGCGTCAGCATAAACCAGCACGCTTTCCACCAGGGTATCTTCGGTTATCGCACCGAATGGCTGAGCCTGCTCAAGATAACGCTGGCGGTAGTAGCGGATGTCCTCAGCAGGCAGCGCCTCGTATTTCTGCCGACGCTCAGCCTCACTCAGCGAGTAAATTTCATTACGGATCTGTTCCGAGCAATCGAGCGTTATCATTTTGTAACCAGCTGCGATGGCCTCTTCCAGAGCTTCACGGGTCTTCAGGTGATCGCCGTCAGCGCCAAAAGCCTCTTTGTAACCGTACTGAAAAACTCCCCAGATCGCATCCGCCATGACACTGGCAAAAGTGCGGCCGGTTAAAGTAAGCTCGCGAACTGATTGCTGTGCCAGTACCGGCATAGCTCCGGTGCCGTCAATAGCCGCAAGATGTCCGACAGTAGCACGGCCGAGGCGATCGCCCATCCCGATCGAGATAACATCTGTCCTGATGGGTACAGGATTCAAATGCGGCAGCTTACCTCGCAGTGCCAGACTGTTTTCAATAGTCAGCGGGCAGACTCGGAAACTACCGACATCTTCACCCTGAAGGCCGTTTCGTCCATCACCGCCTGCTGCCAGAAAACGCTCTTTGCCTTTTCGTACCAGCATCCATTCACTGCCGTTACGCCTGATTATGGATTTTTCGTAGACTGCAAAACCCTCAAGTCCGGCATTTGTGGTCATCTGATTGATCGGTTCATTCATAAGTGGCTGCTCCTTTTCCCTGGTGTTGTAGACATTTCACTGTTAGAAAATATGGACTGCGGCTTCTGCTTCAGCCGCCAGCAGTTCCTCAAGCTCAGCATCCAGTTTGAGCAAAGTCAGCGAGAAACCGGCCATTTCAAGTGAGGTACAATAGTCGCCCACATAATCGCGCACGATTTCGAGTCCTCTTTGCTCACATTTGCGGGCGGCGAGACCATATAGCAGATAGAGTTCGCTGATCGGCGTCCCGCCCAGACCGTTGATCATTACTGCTACCCTGTCACCGGATTCGAACGGCAGGTCGCCGGCGACAGCGTCAAAGACTTCGTCCATGATTTCAGAAGCACTGCGGATCTTGTCGCGTCTGCGTCCCGGCTCGCCATGAATGCCGATACCGAATTCCATTTCATCGTCGGCGATTTCAAAGATAGGCTCGCCCTTGGCAGGCGGCGTGCAGGATGACAGGGCTACGCCCATGCTGCGGACGCGGCTGTTGACTTTCTCGCCCAGTGCCACCAGCTCTTCCAGGCTGGCACCGGCTTCAGCGGCAGCACCTACTGCCTTGATTACAAAGAAGTTACCGGCAACGCCACGACGGCCGACCGTATAGGTACTGTTATTAACAGCAACATCGTCATCAATAATAACTACGCCGACCTTGATGCCTTCCATCTCAGCCATTTCCCGGGCCATATCCCAGGCCATCCGGTCACCCTGATAGTTATTGATCAGATGCAGAACTCCCTTGGGCGTATTCATTAATCTGGTGCATTCGAGCACATAATCCATCGGCGGAGCGGCGAATACATTGCCGGGACAAGCGGCATCAAGCATGCCTTTGCCGACGATCATCACGTGTGCCGGTTCGTGGCCGCTGCCCGAACCCTGAATAATCGAAACCTTGTTTTCATTCGGCATGTCAGCACGATAAATAATGTTGTACTCAGGTACCAGTTTAAGCTTGCCGTGGCTGGCAAGAGCGACACCCTCCAGCATTTCCTTAACGAAATCTTCCGGCTTGTTTAAGAACTTTTTCATAGTATTTCTCTCCTCGTTTTCCGATTTTTTTACTATGGCCTGATATGTCGTTTTGCTGATGCATGTGAGAAGCAATTTGTTGTTTTTGAAGTGTCAGTGGGTTATGAATTAACGGGTCAAATGCTACACTGATTGCTCGCGCAGCGCTTTGGCAATGGCCTTAGCCATATCACCAACCGCGATGATTCCGGGATCATAGGTACCTCTGCTGCGTTCGCCGGTGAAGGACTGGCGACCGCGTTTGGCGATCCAGTCTTTTGTGGTTTCGCGCGCTGCAAAGGCGGCTTCTGCTGCGGCATCAAAAGCATCAAGCAGAGAAACACCACCGGCAGATTGTGACTGCTTCAAGCTGTCGGTAAAAGCGTCCAGCGCGTCCAGCAGGGTCTTGTCACCGGGTACAGCGCCGCCACGAGCAGTAATGCCCTGCATAGCGGATTCCAGCATATTGATAATGTCTTCGATTGAAAGCTCATCTTTTCCCTTGGCTCCCGCTCCGCAACGCATAAATAAAGTGCCCCATACCGGGCCGGAGCTGCCACCGGTTTTACTGACAATGATAGTGGCAACGCCAAGCAGAAAACTGCTGATACTGCTGCGGTCAAGCTTATCCCAGCCGTTCATCAGCGCCCGGTAACCGTCTGCCAGCGAGGTCCCGAAGTCGGCATCGCCCATTACGGCATCAAGGTCGGAAAAGTAAGCTTCATTAGCGAGCGCGACATCTGCCATGGTGCGGACCGCAAGTTCCACTTGCTGCTGTGTCATTTTTTCCATCCAACAACCTCCTGTAATAAAGAGCGCGGGCACTGCACCGCTGCCGGTAATTAAGATATCAATATTATGATACAACACTGCGGGTCTAAATACACTGTGATCATCAGGCCCCAAATATTGTATTATGGAATGTAGAACAGCAGATAAGGGGATGGCGATTATGCACAGGCACGGAAGCGGGCACGAAAACAGTGATATTTCCGGACGCAGAATTTTCTTTGTCACACTGCTTAACGCTGTCATTACTATCGCCGAATTTATCGGCGGTCTTGTTTCCGGTTCTCTGGCGCTGCTGTCTGACAGCCTCCATAACCTGAGTGACACTGTGGCTGTCGCCATGAGCTATTTTGCCCACCGCATCGCCCGAAAACCCAAAAATGCCAAACTCACATACGGCTACAAGCGAATTGAAATTCTGGCGGCGCTTCTGAATTCCGTTGCCCTGCTGGGCATAGCTGTTTTCCTGATTTTCGAAGCGATTTCCCGCTGGCGCTCGCCGGAAACAATAGACAGCGCCCTGATGCTGATCGTAGCCTTCATCGGACTTCTGGCAAATCTTCTGGGTGTTGTTTTACTTAAGCGCGATTCGCACCGCAGCCTCAACATTAAATCCAGCTATCTGCATTTGTTCAGCGACACGATTTCTTCAGTAGGTGTCCTGCTTGGAGGCCTGGCGATCCGTTTCTGGAATATTGTCTGGATTGACCCGCTTATTACTATTCTGATCGCGGTTTATATCATTAGCCAGACATGGAGTATGCTGCGCGATATTGTCAGCATTTTAATGCAAACGTCAGCGAATCTTGATTATAGAAGTCTGCGCCGTGAAATCCTGGCTATAGACCATGTTAAAGGGCTTCACCATATACATACCTGGATGATTAATGAAGAAACAATATTTTTTGAAGCCCACGTCCGGATGGAGGATATGCCGCTTTCCATGGTGCAGGCTGTTACTGAGCAGATCGAAGAACTTTTGAAGGAAGAATATGGTGTAAGCCATGTCACACTGCAGGCAGAAGTCGTAACCTGTGAGCACGAAGAAACCTGCAACATCTGAAAAGGAGCAAAGCTAGTGGAAAACCAGAATAACAAGACGGAAGGCAAACGGTTGGTAATCATCGGTGCTGTTGCTGCTGGCACGTCAGCAGCGGCCAAGGCACGCCGTAACGATGAAACACTTGAAATTGTCATTTATGAACGTGACAGCTACATTTCCTACTCTGGCTGCGGCCTGCCTTATTACATAGGCGGTGTGGTCAAGGATATGGCAACATTGACTCCGCGCGATCCTGCCTTTTTCGCAGCCAATGCCCGGGTAGACATCAAGGTCCGCCATGAAGTAGTAGCCATTGATGCTGAAAGTAAAACGCTTCGCGTCCGGAATCTCGAGGCTGAAAGTGAATTTACTGACAGTTACGATACTCTGGTTATTGCAACCGGCGCAACTGCCGTCAGGCCGCCGATTAAAGGTATCGATCTGCCGCATGTCTTTACTCTCCGCACGCCCGGTGATGCTCTGGCTATCAGAGAACTGATCGACAACCGCCAGCCGCGAAATGCAGTAATAATCGGCAGTGGCTTTATCGGGCTGGAAATGGTAGAGAACCTGTCGCATCTGGGTATTGACGTCACCCTGGTAGAATTGCTGCCTCAGATCTGCCCTGTCCTGGATCCCGATATGGCTCCGCGTTTACAGACATATCTGGAAAAACAGGGAGTTGAAGTCCTGCCGGGCAGAAAAACAGTTGAGATCACTCCGGATGAGGTGGTTTTTGAGGATGGCGCCAAAGCCAGGGCTGATCTGGTTATAATCGCAACCGGAATCCGTCCCAACACCGGGCTGGCACAATCAATAGGCGTCGCGCTCGGTTCAACAGGTGCTATTGCTGTCAACGATCGTCTGCAAACAAATGTAACGGACGTATATGCCTGCGGCGATTGTGCTGAAAGTTTTTCGATCATTGACGGGAAACCGCTTTACCGCCCGCTCGGCTCGACCGCCAATAAGCAGGGCCGAATAGTCGGTGACACTTTGACCGGAGGCGGTTTAACCCATAAAGGTATAGCCGGTACCGGCATTTTCCGTGTGTTTGAGCTTACAATCGGGACAACCGGTCTGCGGCTGCCTGAAGCAGAAGCCAAAGGCTACGACGTCGCCATAGCCCATATTACCAAACCGGCGATTCCGGAGTACCTTAAGGGCAGGGAAATGGTTATTAAAGCCATATCTGACCGCAAAACCAAAAAGCTGCTTGGTGCCCAGATTATTGGCTTTGAAGGCGTTGACAAACGTCTTGACGTTTTGGTAACCGCGATGTCTGCGGGGCTTGAAGCGCCGGAACTTGCCCACTTGGACCTGGCCTATGCGCCCCCGTTCGCAACAACTAAGGATCCGATAATATATACCGGTATGGTTCTCGGAAATGTACTGGAACGTGCACACGAGCTGATGCCCGCGGAAAAATTAATCCAGCTGCTGCAGACAGATCCGGATTCGCTTTGTCCTTGCTCTCTGAACAGAACACGC
>CAZOMW010000012.1:0-25479 GCA_964581135.1 uncultured Oscillospiraceae bacterium | reverse complement strand
TGAGCGGCTTAAGAAGCTTGTTGCAACAAGCTGGCATTAAGCAGGGAGTAGTGCTTTCAATCGCGACCAAACCTTCACAAGAGCAATCGGTCAACCGTTTTGCTATTGAAAACAATTCGCCCGACCTGAAGTTTTTCGGTTCGATTCATCCTCGTTCTAAACGGATTAAGGAACAGTTGCGCGAGTTGAAGGAAGGTGGAATCAGCGGCATTAAATTCCATCCGGAATACCAGCAGTTTAATGTTGATGATCCTACTATGCTGCCAGTCTACAGTTTGATCGCTGAAATGGGCTTTGTTACTACTTTTCACGCAGGTCTTGATGTCAGCTATGATCAGCCTGGCCATATTCGACCGGCGGCTCTGGCGCGGGCTCTGCCGTACTTTGAAGGTGCACCGGTTATCGCTGCTCATTTCGGCGGTTACATGCTTTGGGATGAAGTAGAGCGCGAGTTGGTAGGTAAGGATATCTATTTTGACACTGCCTACAGTCACAGCCGGGTACTGATTCCACAGGTCACACGCCTGATCCGCAATCATGGCGCCGATAGAATTCTTTTCGGCAGTGATGCACCCTGGAGCCACCCGGAGCTTGAAGCAGGACTGGTTAAAAGACTGGATCTCAGTGAAGCTGAGAAAACAGCGATCCTGTCTGGCAATGCGCGACGCCTGCTTGGGTTTACTAAGCCTGTCTGAGCAATCCCCGGTTACAGTATTGGTCGTGAAATATCAAAGCGGACTACATTTTCCCAACAAATTAATTCGACTTGATAAATTGTTTGACAATCAAAATAATTACCTTGATTTAAAGACTCTGTTGTGATTCTGTGCTAAAATAGAATCCAATATGTCCGATTCAGTTTATTGGCAACCTCTGTTGCCAGACGCTTATCGGCAGAAAAACAGGTGAAACAATGACCAGAAGTTCCGCTGTTCTGCGGTGCGGACTCGATATAGGTTCGACTACAATCAAAATCGTGCTGCTCGAAGGCGATAAAATCAGATACCAACAGTATCGCCGCCACAATGCCGATATAGCAGGTGAACTCCTGCAGGCTTTTCAGGATTTGAACGCTGAATTCCCCGGCATTTCAGCCAGTATCAGTGTAACCGGTTCCGGTGGGCTGGGGGTTTCACGTTGGCTCGACCTGCCGTTTGTGCAGGAGGTAATCGCTGAAACTGCTGCCATTCGCCGTTATAACCCGGAAACAGATGTAATTATCGAGCTGGGCGGGGAAGATGCGAAAATAACTTATCTGCATCCTGTGCCTGAGCAGAGGATGAACGGTACCTGTGCCGGCGGTACAGGTGCGTTTATTGACCAGATGGCGGCCTTGCTGCAAACAGACGCCGCCGGGCTCGATCTACTGGCCGCTGACTACCGTTCAGTTTATCCGATTGCTTCTCGCTGCGGTGTGTTCGCCAAAAGTGATCTGCAGCCGCTGATTAATGACGGCGCGGCTAAGGAGGATCTGGCCGCTTCGGTGCTGCAGGCGGTGGTTAATCAAAGCATCGCCGGACTGGCCTGCGGTCGGCCGATTCGCGGTAATGTAATTTTCCTGGGTGGTCCGCTTCATTTCATGCCGCAGCTGCGTCTGGCATTTGAGCGTACTCTGGCTGACTCCGTCGATTCCTTCACTACCCCTGATAACGCTCAGTTGTATGTTGCCATTGGCGCGGCGGTCCTGGCTGAGGCCGAACCGGTTTCGTTCCAGCATATTTGCGACAGGCTGAAATCAGCCAGCTGGACAGATGATGATATTGTCCGCATCCGCCCGCTGTTTCATAATCAGGCAGAAAGGCAGGAGTTTGATGCCCGGCATGAAGAGTCTATGGTCGAGCTTATGGATATCAGCCAGACCAGCGGTCCCTGTTTCCTTGGCATTGATGCCGGCAGTACCACCACTAAAGCGGTTCTGATCAACGACAAAAAGGAAATCGTATTTACTTACTACGCCGGCAACCGGGGAACACCGGTTGACAGCGCTCTCAATATACTTAAAACACTGTATGCCCAGCTGCCTGCAACAGCCTGGATCGCACGTTCTTGTGTGACCGGTTATGGTGAGGCCCTGATAAAAGCTGCCCTCCATATTGATGAGGGTGAAATCGAAACCATGGCGCACTACTATTCCGCCGCCCGCTTCTGTCCGGATGTCAGTTTTATAATTGATATCGGCGGTCAGGATATGAAATGCATGCGGGTGAAAGATGGTGTGCTTGACAGCATCATGATCAATGAAGCCTGTTCTTCCGGTTGCGGTTCCTTTATTTCAACTTTCGCTTCATCTCTGGAAATGGATGCGCATAGCTTTTCTCTGGAGGCTTTGGCTGCCAAAAATCCGGTAGATCTGGGTACACGCTGCACAGTTTTTATGAATTCCCGCGTCAAACAGGCGCAAAAAGAAGGCGCGACAGTCGGCGAAATTTCAGCCGGTTTGTCGTACTCTGTTGTTCGCAACGCCTTATATAAGGTTATCAAGCTCAAGAACCCGCAGGAAATGGGCGAGCATGTTGTTGTGCAGGGCGGTACTTTCTTCAATGACGCAATTTTACGCTGCTTTGAACTTGTTTCCGGCCGTTCGGTGATTCGGCCCAGTATTGCCGGCCTGATGGGAGCTTTCGGCGCGGCCTTGATTGCCCGTGAACGCGCTCACCAGCGTCTTGGTGATAAAACTGACAAACGGAATACCGAACATAAAACTCAATTAACGATAGGCCGCAGCAGTGTCCTGAGTCCGTCAGAACTGAACGAATTCAACATGAATTCAACAACACGGGCCTGTAAGCTTTGTTCCAACCACTGTAAACTGACTGTTTCCAGTTTCGGCGACGGCAGTACGTTCATCTCCGGCAATCGCTGTGAACGCGGCGCCGGACAGGAACAGACTGAAGAAAAACTTCCTAACCTGTTTGACGCCAGCTATCGCAGACTGTTTTCTTATAAACCGCTGCCGCTGAAAGAAGCACCGCACGGTACCATCGGCTTACCGCGAGTGCTGAATATTTACGAAAACTACCCGCTCTGGTTTACATTTTTCAGCAAGCTCGGCTATCGGGTCGTGCTTTCAGGTAGATCAGATCACAATATGTTCCTAAGAGGCATGGATACTATTCCGAGTGAGAGTGTCTGCTATCCTGCCAAACTGGCTCATGGTCATATCGTTGACCTGGTTGAAAAGGGCGCCCGTAAAATATTCTATCCTTCGATCACGCATGAGCAGAAGCATTTCGAGGCTGCCAACAACCATTTTAACTGCCCGATTGTTACCTCTTATCCGGAAGTAATCCGGACTAATGTTGACCAACTGCGGGAAAATGAGATCGAATTCCTCAACCCGTTTCTTAACCTGGCCAACCAGAGCAAGATGGCGGTTATGCTGGCCAGAACGCTGGCCGCTGACGGCATCAGTGAAAAAATGTGCCGGGACGCCCTGACGCTGGGGTTCGCAGAACAGGAAAAATATCATGCTGATATTAGAAAAATGGGTGACGAAACTGTTGCCTACCTGGAGGCTACCGGCCGGAAGGGCATAGTACTTGCCGGCAGGCCGTACCATCTTGATCCTGAAGTTCATCACGGGATTCCTGAAATGATCAACAGCCTGGGACTAGCCGTGCTTACTATTGCCAGCGTCTCCGGTCATAATCTGCTGGAAAGGCCGCTGCGGGTAGTTGACCAGTGGGTCTACCATTCAGCGCTCTATGATGCCGCTGCTTATGTTAAAGAAAAAGACCAGCTGGAGATGGTGCAACTGACGTCTTTCGGCTGTGGTCTGGATGCAGTGACCTCTGACCAGGTGCAGGAAATACTTGAGGCCGGCGGCAAAACGTACACTCTGTTGAAAATCGACGAAATCAGCAACCTGGGTGCGGCTCGCATCCGTCTGCGTTCGCTGAAAGCATCAATGATCGCACGCAGTCACAATAAAAAGATCCGGCCGCAGCATACCTATACTTTGCAGCGCAGGATTTTTACTCAGGAGATGAAAACCGCGCACACGATTTTAGCGCCGCAGATGGCGCCGTACCAGTTCCGACTGATCGAAAAGGTTCTGCAGCGGCATGGATTCAATGCCAAAGTACTGGAAAAAGTCACGCCTGAAGATATCGAAACCGGTCTGAAATTTGTCAATAACGATGCTTGCTATCCGACGATTATTGTTGTTGGACAGCTGATCAACGCCCTGCTCAGCGGCGACTATGATCCGGACAATACTTCGTTGTTCATCACCCAGACCGGCGGTGGCTGCAGGGCGACAAATTATGTCGCATTCCTGCGTAAAGCCCTGGTTGACGCAGGTTTCCCGCAGGTGCCGGTTGTGGCGCTCTCTGCCGGTAATATTGAATCGAATCCGGGAGTCAAGTACACACCGCTGATGCTGCACCATGTAATCCAGGCCCTGATCATCGGCGACCTGCTGCAAACAGTACTGCTGCGTGTCCGACCCTACGAAGCTGAAGCTGGCGCTGCCACGGATTTGTATAATAAATGGGATAAAATTACCCGTTCCTTTTTCGCAAACGACGGCCAGGTACCCGAGCTGGGACGCCGCCTTCGCTATCCGCAGCTGGTGAAACTGATTGTAGAAGCATTTGACGAGTTGCCGCTGCAGGATATTCCGCGTAAACCGCGCATCGGGCTGACCGGCGAAATTCTGGTAAAATTCCATCCGGATGCCAATAATGACGCTGTACGGGTAATTGAATCGGAAGGCTGCGAAGCACATCTTTCCGGACTGCTCGACTTTTTCCTCTACAGTTTTTCCAACATTCGCTGGAACAGCGAAAATATCGGCGCTACCAAAACAAACCCGTTTTGGTCAATTGCTCTGGTAAGACTGCTCGAATGGTACAGGAAACCTGTTATGAGAGCTCTGAATCAAACCGGTGGCAAATTCCCCATGCCGGAGCCGATTGAACGCACGGCAGCCCGGGCGGAAAAAGTTCTTTCGCGGGGCAATGCCTGTGGCGAAGGCTGGTATTTAACAGGTGAGATGCTTGATATGATCGAACATGGGGTACCGAACATTATCTGCGCGCAGCCGTTTGCCTGCCTGCCCAACCACGTCACCGGCAAAGGCATGGTTAAAGAGCTGCGGCGACTTTATCCACAGGCTAATATTGTTCCAATTGATTATGACCCCGGGGCCAGTGAAGTGAACCAACTGAACAGGATTAAACTCATGGTTTCAGCAGCCTTTACCAATCACGAGCAAAACGAAATCAATGAAACAATCGCAGAAAAGGCGAAGAGGTCCGAACCCAAAACTTGTCAGGCAAAGGTATTTACAGGTTGAACTTTTAAAGTTTAGCTGTTCATATTATAATCGTTGCATTAAAAGATTTTCGACAGTCTGCAGAGGAGCACATAATGAAACCAGATTCGATTCGCACTATTGCTTTGGGCGGCGTTATTTCAGCCCTGGTCATGCTTGCTACTTATGTCCTGAAAATTCCTACTTTTATTGGTTATATCAATCTGGGGGATGCGGTCATATTCGCTTCTGCAACCATCCTCGGCCCCTTTGCGGCTGTCAGCGCCGCTATAGGCTCTGCTCTGGCCGATCTGATCGGAGCCTATGGACAGTACGCGCCGGCTACGTTCCTGATTAAAGGAACGATGGGTCTGCTGGCCGGACTGGTTTTGAAAAAACGCCCGAATCTTTCACTTTGGACAGCAGGATTACTGTTTATTGTTTGTGAAATAGTTATGGTTGGCGGTTACCTGATTTTTGAAACAATAATTTATGATTTCCGGACTGCGTTGGCTGCAGTACCATACAACGCTCTACAGGCAGTAGCTGGCGTTACCCTGGGTTTGGTCAGTCTGCCTTTCGTGCGTCGTTTGCGTATACTGCAGGATAGCTGAAACAGACAAAACTGCCTTTGAACTTGGTTTAGAATAACAGGGAAATCAAAAGATTCAGTCGTCAGCGAAATTTTATCATCCAGACAATCATTTCTTTTTTAACAAGCGGCGCTTTATAGTACGTAAGCGCTGCTTTTGAACAGCGGCACGACGTTGCAGTGTAAAGCCGATTAATGAACCAATTTCCTGAACAGTCATACTAATACCTGTAGTGTCCTCGGATTCCTGCAAGCGCGGCAGGAACACCAGAGCCGTAAAGCCACGCAAAGCAGCTGACAGAATTACCAGCACATGGAATGCTGTGAATGTGTGACCGGTAAAAAAGTGGATGTCAGCCCTCTGGATCAGCGGCTGTAAACTGTCTGCAAGAAAACCGCCCAACAGGGTTGCCGGCACGAATCCGAGCAGGGAAGATGTCACATTTTTGCCTGCCAGATAAGTAATTCTGTATTCATTCGGCGCCAGGAAAATTGCCAGACTAAGAATTGCCAGATCGATGGCCGGCCCGAAGATGCCGGCAAAAAAGTTGGATATGCCGATAATTCCGTAATTAGCCGGTGTTGTAAATAACCAGAGCAAGCAGGAAACTGACTGGACATAGCAGGAAAGCTGAAGAATTGGTTTATATCCGAACGAATCGTTCATGCGACCGATCCGGCGCATAAAGAGAATGGTTGCCACAAAACCGATTATTTGCTGCAACAGGGTTTGCATAGCAAGCGAGGCGTGCATTTCTTCCAGCAGATAAACATTAAAATAAGGCCCGGCCAGGTTAATAGCAAAACTCCAGGATGTCGCGAAGATCAGATAATCACGATAGCGTTTGTCGCGAAACGGCTTCAAAAAATGGCCTAAGTTCATGGAGCCTTTAACATAAGGCGCCGCAACATAAGGATTTACGCATTGAGTCGGTTCCCTGATGCCAAAAAATATCAGTATGTCAATACAGCCGAAAATAACTCCAAGCGTAAACAGAAGAGTATATTTGCCGGGGTAATCTTTTAACAACGGCAGTAAGCCTGCGAGGCTGAGAGAGAAAATCAAGGCGGCTATCGTAAATACAGTCTGACGCGTGCTGAGATAGCGGCCTTTTATATTATTCGGAATTATTGAGCCGAACCAGGTGTTAAGCGAAGAATCAGCTATCCAGTTACTAGTGGAAGCGACCAGCATCATGCCGCCGATAATTATTGTAGAAAGCCGCGGATCCGGATCGCTGATCAGTAGTGGCAGGAAAGCAGGTATCAGGTAAGCCAGCTTGGATAGCAAAGCAAAGCCAATGAATACCGGCTTAATATTATTGTGACAGCGTGCATAATAGGAATACGGTATCTGAATTAAAACAGTTATATAAGGAACCGTAAGGATCAGTCCATAGGCGCTGTTGGAGAGACCCAGAACGTCTTTAAGGTAAGCAGTAAATAATGGCGATGAACCGGGAAAACCCGTTACAATCGTAAATAAATAACCAATAAAAACACTTACGATAGCCAGATCCAGATCTTTTTTCGTATTCTGGTCTAGCAGGATACCGTAGGCTTGAACCGGGTCACCTGATTGTCTTATATTTCTGCGGATGCGATTGGAACGCATCTTTGTAAACAGATTGCTCATAAAAATCCTTATTTTATGTTATCCCTGAGATTATAACATAGCCTTGTTATAGGGATAGTGACATATATTTATGCTATAATAACTAAATCTAAAGCAATAAAAGCAAACCAGGAGGAGGGTTCCGGTGCTGGATAACCCAGAAGCACAGATCTTGCGCCGGGCTGCTGCCGGCGACAACGAAGCTTTCGCTGAACTTGCTGAGCGTTACAGTGCACCACTATACGGTCTTTGCTTCAGTATGCTGGGCAACAAGGCCGATGCTCAGGATTGTGTTCAGGAAACGTTTCTTAAAGCGTATAGTACTATCGCCAATTTCCGACAACAATCTGCTGTCTATACCTGGCTCTATCGCATAGCTGCTAACACCTGCTATGATTTATTACGCCGCCGTCAGAGGCATCCGGAACGTTCTCTGGATCAGCCGCTGGCAACGGAAGATGGTGAATTGTATCAGCAGGTGGCGTCTGAGGCTGACCTGCCGGATGAGCTTCTCGACCGTCAGGAAACAATTGCAGCTGTGCGGGAAGCTATTGAGGCTTTGCCGGAAAACCTGAAACGGATTCTGATTTTGAGAGATATCGAAAATCTCTCGTATGAGGATATCGCAGTATTGGAAAATCTGCGTTCAGGCACTGTAAAATCACGGTTGTTTCGAGCCCGCAGGCAATTGGCAGCTTTGTTGCGCGCAGCGGAGATCACTGTCGGCGTTAAAGACAGCGGACCTGCAAGTAAAGATGATCCTGTGAAGGCGTCCGACAAAAACGGGGAACAATCAAGGGCATGAAGCGTCTAAAAAACAACAGGAACCGCTTTCCACACATGGAGGCAATATAATATATGAGAATATTTTGTAATAAATGGCGTCAGCAATTGCTGCGCGAGCAGGATAATGAGCTTGACGCTGAAAGTCTGGCTCAGCTGCGGGCTCATCTTAAAACCTGCGCCGGCTGCCGCGCCGAACGCGACCTTTTGCATGAAGCTTATGCAGCTACAGCGATTTTGCGCCGGCAACGCGCCAGTGCTGTAGCCCCTGCAAACCTGCCAAAGCTGGTCATGGCAGCTGTTACTTTCGAACCGGACCTGGATCTGCTGAAAGCTGAAGGTGTTGATTCGGAGCCTGATAGTGATTCAGGATCAGTCTGGATGCAGCCGGGGCGTCAGAGAAGTCTGAGATATGCCAGCGCCTTATTGCTGGTATTTCTGGTTGTAACTCTGATTTTTGTCTACAGGGCTGTTGGCCTTTCGCTGACATCAACTGCCGGAACCGGCAGCTTCACACCCGCAACAACTGCAGCGGTAGCAGCCAAGGTTACAACTGAAGCCCATGACTCAGGCGCTTTTACGACCGGAGGTATTCTGGAATCTGCCCCCGGCGGTGTTCAGGGGACTACGCCAATGACCTTTGCGGGAATTCCCACCAATGCAACAGCAGCAGGTACCACCAGAAAAGAAACAAGAGCTGCCGGTACAACTGCAGCTACTGCCGGTGCGACCACTACTGCCACAACTTCTGCAGGTTATCGCCTTTATACCGGCTCTCTGACTGAACTCGACAAACTTGTCAAAGCAGGGGAACAATTCGGGATGCAGCCGCAGTTGCTCAGTAATGCTGCTGCCTTGCGAATTCTTACAAGTCCGGCCGATCCGGAGCTGCCTGTGCGTAAAGCAGTTGTGCTGGCCGGTTATCCTTTAGTCGATGCCAGGGCGGCTGTAGACAGCTTCCGCAGTACGATGCCTGTCGACAATACCACGACAACTGTGGAACTGGTACCACCCGGGGATCAGCAGCTGCTGGTGGATATTTTTGGCAAAGCTCTTTACGAACAGCTGCTGCCAACTGAAAAAGAACGCGAGCTTACGTATGTGATGATAACAATCGGAGGGTAAATTATTGTCTGCAGGCAGATTTTTGCTGGTTGACGCATTCAGCATACTCCATCGTGCCTTTTACGGCCTGTATGGACGCCAGAACCTGACAGCGCCCGACGGTACGCCGACCGGAGCGCTGTTTGTATTTTTCAATATGTATTATCGTTTTGTGGAGGAAATTCAGCCGACCCACGTCATGGTTGCTTTTGACCGCCCCGAGGCAACGTTCCGACACGATTTATTCACCGAATACAAAGGTACCCGCAAACCGATGCCGGATGATCTTGCCATCCAGGCACCTCTGCTGGGCGATATTCTTGACGCTCTAAGAATTCCGCGCTGTGACCTGGCAGGTTATGAAGCGGATGACCTTATCGGAACTTATGCCCGTCTGGGCGCAGAGCAGGGCTACGAGGTCAGTATCCTGACCGGTGATAAGGACAGCTTCCAGCTGGTTACCGATCGGATTTCGATCGTACAACCGGTAACAAAGGCCGGCCGCACCGAGATTGAGTTGTATGATGAAGCTGCAATTATTGAGCGCTATGGCATTAAACCGTCGCAATTCGTTGATTTTAAGGCCTTAATGGGTGATCCTTCCGACAATATCCCCGGCGTCCGGGGAATCGGCGAAAAAACCGCAATTGCCTTAATCGCTGAATTCGGCACTTTAGAAAATATTTATAATTCACTGGCTCAGATTCGAAAGTCTCAGGCAGCCAAACTGGTTGAGGGTCGTGATGTGGCTTATTTATCGCGTGAATTGGCGCAAATTTGCCAGACAGCTGCTGTTCCGGCTGTAATCGATGATTTTAGAATAATGGAACCTGACAACGAGGAAGCCCATGCCATTTTGTCGCGTCTGGGCTTTCGCACCCTCATTGATAAGCTGGGACTATCAGGGGAGAAGCATACTGCTAAGACAGTGGCAACCCTTGAAGCAGCGGCAGCTTTCAGTAAATGGAGTCTGATAGAATTTGCCGCCAGACTTAAAGAATTAAACCTTAATCTGCAAAACGATGTTGCCGCTCAGATGTCAGGACTGGCAGTCCGACCGGAAGAATTAATCACGGTTGAGCTCGATCAGGAGGCTGGCTTGCTGATTCACCTGCCTGACGGGGAAACCGGTTGTGTCACTGAGATTCGCGCAGGCTTATTACTGCTCGGCGAGTTTAAAGGTGTTATCTGCGGCTTTGATCTGAAGTCGCAGTTGCGATTATCTGAGCTGGAAAACGCAGATTATGACCAAATAACATTGCCAAGATATCATGATGTTATGATATCAGCATATTTACTAAACACGATGGAAGGTCGACCTGATTGGCCGCGTTTATACGAAAGAATGACCGGTAAATCATATTTGCTTGCAGAACCTGTAAGGGAAGAAGTTGATTCCTTATCTGCGTTAGCAGATCCTGCCACTGCCTCCGAGATGGGCTTGCAAGCTGAATCCGAGCGCGAATATCTTGATTTAAGGCGACAATTTCTGGCAACTAATGCTTGTCTGTTGCGGGAAATCGCGCTTCAGCAGATCGAAAAAACGAAAGAGCAGAAAATTGAAGAGCTGACCTGGGATGTCGAGATGCCGCTGGTTACCGTTCTGGCGGCTATTGAGAGGTACGGAGTTCAGGTAGACGCCGGTATGCTGCATGAACTCAATCAGCAATTCAGTGAACGCATTGAAGAGCTTAAAGTAGCAATTCATGAATTGAGCGGTCATTCATTCAATATTAATTCACCCAAACAACTTGGTGAAGTGTTGTTCGATGAACTGGGGCTGCCGGCCGGCAGGCGCAGCGCCAGCGGCAATTATTCAACCAGTGCAGATATTCTGGAGGGATTGATTCCACAGCATCAAATTGTGCCATTAATTATTGAGTACCGGATGTTGAGCAAGCTGCTGTCAACTTTTGTTGAAGGTCTGGAAAAACTGATTAATCCGCGCGACAATCGCGTTCACACAACTCTTCATCAGGTTCAGACAGCAACTGGGCGCCTTTCCAGCACCGAGCCAAACCTGCAAAACATCCCTATCCGTATGAGTGTCGGCAATCAGATCCGTAAAGCCTTTACGGCGCCGGAAAACCGGGTGCTGATTGATGCCGATTATTCACAGATCGAGCTGCGATTACTGGCTCATTTATCTGCTGATCCGGCCATGATCGAAGCCTTCGCAAAAGGTGAAGATATTCATACTACTACTGCTGCCGGTTTATTTGATATTACCTTGGATCAGGTTGATCGCGAGCAGCGTGCCGTAGCCAAAACGGTCAATTTCAGCATCGTTTATGGTGTGTCAGATTTTGGTCTTGCCCGCAGCCTGGGGATACCCGTTAAAGAAGCTCATAAATATATTCAAGAATACGATGCCCGCTATCCTCAGGTTCGCAAGTATCTTGACGGACTGATTGCCCTGGCTTACGAAAAAGGTTACGTGGAAACATTGTTGGGGCGCCGCCGCTACATGCATGAACTTAAATCGTCAAACCGCAATCAGCGTAATTTCGGCGAGCGTGCCGCCATGAACATGCCGCTGCAGGGAACCGCGGCGGATTTGATTAAAATCGCAATGGTCCGGCTGGACCGTGAACTGCGCCGTCAGGGTTTAGCCGCGAGGTTGATTCTGCAGGTGCACGATGAATTGATAGTCGAAGCTCCGCTTGCAGAAGCAGAGCGCGTCAAAGAGCTTATGCGCCGGATAATGGAAAATGTAGTCGAACTTAAAGTGCCTTTATTGGTTGATATTGATCAGGGAGATTCCTGGTATAACTGCAAAATCGCAGAGGGTGAATCGGAACCGGCGCCGCCCGAGGATGCTTTGGCATAAGCCATTCAGACGTTTAGCTGATCCGGACGATATGCGATATATAGCCCGATTTAGGCGATATAGGCAATTTAGGCGTTATAGGCGATTTTGGCGATATAGGCGATATAGGCGACACAGGCGAAAAGAAGGCAGGTTTGAAAAGAAATGTTTGTTATAGGCATCACAGGAGGCATTGGCTCAGGTAAGACAACTGTTGCGCAGATTTGCGCTCAGACCGGGCTGCCTGTTTTGGATGCAGATCAGATATCACGTAATGTTACTGCTGCCGGCGGCAGCGCGCTGCCAATGATTGTCGAGCAGTTCGGCGAAGATATGCTTGCCGAAGACGGCAGCCTTAACCGCGCTAAAATGGCTGCTTTGGTGTTTGAAAACCGCCGCAGCCTGGATAATCTAAGCCAGATTATCCACAGGCAGGTACTGGCTGAAATGGGAGCTGGTCTTGAAAAACTGCGTCAGAATAAAATCAAAGCTGCGTTTCTTGATGTGCCGATCCCTGTCAGGGAAGGATTCCTTGATCAGTGCGATCAGGTCTGGGTAGTCTGGGCAGATGAAGATATTCGGATCAAAAGACTTGTGAAACGTGGCATGTCCACGGACGAAGCGCGCCGGCGAATCCGGATGCAGATGACTGATGACGAATACAAAGCACTGGCCACTCATTTGATCGAAAACAACTCTGATCAGGCAACGCTTTTCGAAAAAGTGAAAGCCCTGATAACCGAAGAGCTGGGCCAGCGCGGCATCAGGTATAACGTCATCACCAACGCTGATTCTGATAACAATGATGATTCTGCTGACAGTAATTAAACTGCTGACAGCAATACCTGGCTTAAAAAACCGGCCTGAAGTTATCAGACCGGTTAATAATTAAACTAATGGGCAGTCAGAATAATACACTAGACGTTAAAACGGAACAACACAACGTCGCCATCCTGTATAACATATTCCTTGCCTTCTGAGCGGACAAGACCTTTTTCACGTGCCGCAGCATAGGTGCCGCAATTCTTCAAATCTTCATATGCGACAATTTCAGCGCGAATAAATCCGCGTTCAAAATCGCTGTGGATTTTACCAGCTGCCTGTGGTGCTTTTGTACCAACTTTAACAGTCCAGGCACGTACTTCAGTCGGGCCGGCTGTAAGGAATGAGATTAATCCCAGCAGTTTGTAGCCGGCTTGTATAACCTTGTCAAGTCCGGATGCATCCAGACCCAGATCTTCCAGAAAAACAGATCGTTCATCTTCATCCAAAGCAGCGATTTCTTCTTCTATACGGGCGCTGATTGCCACTACCTCAGCGTTCTCAGCAGCCGCGATTGCCTGCACGGTTTTTACCGCAGGCACCTCAGTTCTGGCTATATCAGACTCAGAGATATTGGCAATATAAAGCACTGGCTTGAGCGTAAGCAGCGGCAGTTCATGCAGCAGTTCCTGTTCGGCTGCATCGAATTCCAGAGATCTGGCCGGCAGTTCCTGTTCCAGCACGGAAGCTATTCTTTCCGCCAGAGCCAGATCAGCGGTCAGCTTGCGATCTCCGCCTTTGGCCAGCCGGCGCAACCTGTCAATGCGACGCTCGACAAACTCCATGTCAGCAAGGATTAATTCAAGATTGATTGTTTCAATATCACTTGCCGGATCAGCCAGACCGTCAACGTGGGCGACATCAGGATCATCAAAGCAACGAACAACGTGTGCTATGGCGTCAACTTCACGGATATTGGCCAGAAATTTGTTGCCAAGACCTTCGCCTTTACTTGCGCCCTTTACCAGACCTGCAATATCAACAAACTCAATTACGGCAGGTGTATATTTTTCCGGATGATATAAATAGCTAAGGAAATCGAGGCGTTTATCAGGCACAGAAACAACGCCGACATTAGGCTCAATTGTGCAGAACGGGTAATTGGCGACTGCGGCGCCGGCGCGTGTTATCGCGTTAAATAAAGTACTTTTGCCTACGTTGGGCAAACCGACAATACCAAGCTTCATGGTTGGCCTCCTTCTGAATCCGTTGGTTATTATATGCAAATCCTTCCATAACCGCAAACTGAATCAATAAGTTTAGTTACGGGTTGTCACCAATCTTTTGAAAAAGCGGGTTTAAGGTGTCAACCGACCTTATTGTCCTTTTTTGTATTGTACGGCTATTATTATTTTCCCGGTAGAACATATATTCTGTTTCCAGCAGATCGAGCTGAATCTATCGAGCTGAAACTGAGGCAAGGAGAATAGTCGTGCAAAAGCGTTACGGAATTGTGAAAAGCAGTGCTCAGCAAGGCGTTCAGGGCCTGATAGTGGAAATTGAAGTCGCAATCTCTCCGGGCTTACCGGGATTTGAACTGGTTGGCCTGGCAGATCCGGCCATCAGGGAATCGCGCAACAGAATTCAGGCAGCAATCCGCAGCAGCGGCTGTAATTTCCCTAACAGCCGCATAACTGCATCGCTGGCGCCAGCCTGGCTTCGCAAGCAAGGCTCGGCGTTTGACTTGCCCTTGGCTCTGGCGATTCTGATTGCCTCCGGTCAGGTGCCGAATTTTGCTGAACCATTAACAGCTTTTGGTGAACTCACGCTGGATGGTAGAATTCGCGGCGTTCCCGGCGCAATCAGCCGCTACGCAGCAATTCTCGATTCCGACAGTCGACGCTGCATTCTGCCTTTGGGAAACCAGCTTGAGGTTGAGGCTATTACGGATGACAACGCTATTTTCGTCAGTTCTCTGAAGCAGCTGGTCGCCATACTTAACGACAAATCACAGTTGTATATTAAATCTTCGCAAAAGCGAAATTCTGAACAAAAGGGTAATTTTGCCAGGAAAGGTGATTCGCGCCCAAAAGGCAAATCTTTCCCTGATGCGCACAAGACAGCTGACATCAGCAGTATTGTCGGTCAGGAGCAGGCTGTCAGGGCGCTGGAAATAGCGGCTGCCGGTCAGCATAATCTGTTGCTGCTGGGTTCGCCGGGCAGCGGCAAAACCGCGTTGGTAAACACTGTTATGGGTTTGTTGCCGCCACTTTCACAGGCAGAATCACTGGAGCTGACACGCATTTATAGTGCAGCCGGGTTATTAGGCGAAAACAGTGGTCTGATTGAAAACCGACCTTTCAGGGCGCCACATCACAGCATCACCAAAGCAGCCATGCTTGGCGGCGGCAACTACCCGCGTCCGGGAGAGGTAAGCCTGGCTCATCATGGCGTCCTTTTCCTGGATGAAATGACCGAATTTGAAGCAGCTTTACTGGATAATCTGCGGCAACCTCTGGAAGAGAAGGTGATCAGAGTCAGCCGCAGTCAGTATACAGTGCTTTGGCCGGCCTCGTTTTTATTGATTGGCGCTGCCAATCCCTGCCGCTGTGGTAATTATCTTGATAGCAAAAAGCGTTGCAGTTGTGATGAAACTCAGGTGAGGAAGCACTTGTCACGCCTCTCCGGACCGCTACTTGATCGTATCGATTTGTTCGCAACAGTAATCCGACTTGATGCAGCGGACTTGAAAAAGACTGTAACCAAGGCAAAAAGTCCTGCCCAGACAACTACTCGGCTGGCAGCCCGCATTGCCGTCAGCCGTAAACGTCAGCTGGAGCGCTGTCGTTCGCAGAATTTATTACCGGTACTTAATGGTTTACATCGCAGCGAAACACTGGCCGACGACTTTTGTATACCATCCGCAGTTTTGCGCAAAGCCGCTTTAGCTGCAGAATCATTGCAGTTAACGGTCCGAGGCTATCAAAAAATCTTACGAGTTGCCCGCACTATTGCGGATCTGGCTGGAGAAACCGAAATCGGAATGACGCATCTGGGTGAAGCTCTTCAATTCAGAATGATGATCAGCGGCTATTAGAATATTTTTTCGTGGGGGGTTAAAATGTCTGGAACTATAAAACCTGAACAAGTCAATTTACTTGATTGCATTCGTTTGTCCCTGTTGATCAATGAAGGACGCCTCAGCAGTCGTCATCTGCTTAGGCTGGCTGAACTGACCGGCAGTTTCAGTCAGCTGTTCGAGTTATCCAATAAGGATATCCTGGAAGCAGCCGGCGGACCGCCAGAACGGGTTCAGAGGCTGTCAGCAGCCTTGCGATCAGGTATATTGCATGAACGTGCTTATAGAATTGAAGAGAGCTGCCGGCAGTTGAATATTAAGGCTGTTGCCTGCTCAGATACATGTTACCCTGGAAATTTAAGGCAGATAAACGGGTTACCGCTTGTATTGTTCTGGCGAGGCTGCCGGCTTGATAAACTGTTGGCTGATAAAACGATTGCCACAATAGTCGGAACCCGGAGACCAACAGGGTACGGCCGCCTTGTCGGACGTCGTTACGCAGAACAACTGGCTGAAGCAGGTATAATGATTGTCAGCGGCTTGGCGCGGGGGATTGATACAATTGCTCATGAAAGCGCGCTTGACTCTAGAAAACAGACGCTTGCTGTTCTGGCTTGCGGCCTGGATATTGTGTATCCGCCGGATAATAAAGCCTTGCTGGAACGTATTTGTGATCAGGGTGCAGTTGTTAGTGAACACTTGCCGGGAACGCCGCCAATCCGCACCTACTTTCCGGCCCGCAATCGTATTCTCAGCGGTCTGGCTGATGCTGTAATTGTGATCGAAGCTTCTTTGAAAAGCGGCTCCATGATTACTGCCTCTTTCGCAGCTGATCAGGGTCGTGACGTCTACGCTGTTCCCGGTAATGTATTGTCGCGGGAAAGCGAAGGCTGCAATCGTCTGATAGCTGAAGGTGCCTTCATGCTGACTGATATTGAGGATGTACTATGGCGGCTGCCGGCAGCACGAAGACTTGATTCATTTACTGCTTACCTTGGAGACAGAGAAGCTGGCGAAGAATACGAGGACATCTGTTCTACCGCAAGCGAATCGACTACAAGTGACACTAGCCCGGCTTCGGCAAATGAAAGTGAAATAACTATTGCCCAGGAAATCTGTCAGCTGTTGCGAGGCAGCTCGTTGACTCTATATGAAATGTCAGATTTACTGAATGTTCCTTTACAGACAGTACTCTGTAATCTGTCAGATCTTGAAATTCAAGGCAGGTTAAAACAGGACAGAGGCAGATATCTGCTGATTAAATAAGATAAGGCTGTTAAAATGACCGATTTAGCCCCCTCTGATTGTGTGTTACTGAAACCAGGCAGATTAATACGTTTTGACAAGTATGTTCGGTTTCTGTATATAATTGTTACGGTCTGGAAATATCTAGGCTTTGCCGGACTGAAGAACGAATTGTCACGATAGTGAGGGATAATAGATATGGGAAAAACGCTGGTTATCGTTGAATCACCAGCCAAGGCCAAAACCATTGGCCGCTATCTGGGTAACAATTACCGCATAACCGCATCAGTTGGTCACATCCGCGACTTGCCTTCGTCTACTTTAGGTGTTGACGTTGATAATGATTTCAAGCCGCGTTACATTACGATGAAGGGCAAGGAAAAGGTCATTCGTGAGCTGAAGGACATGGCTGAACAGAGTGACAGAATCCTGTTGGCGACTGACCCTGACCGCGAAGGTGAAGCCATTGCCTGGCATATTGCTAATGTTCTTAAGCTGGATGTTAACGAACCGATTAGAATATTTTTCAACGAAATAACTGAACAGGCTGTTAAGGCAGCCGTCAATGAGCCGCGCCCGATCGATCTCAATCTGGTAAACTCCCAGCAGGCAAGGCGCATTCTGGACCGGCTGGTAGGCTATGAGCTCAGCCCTCTGCTATGGAAGAAGATCCGCAAGGGCTTGTCCGCTGGTCGTGTGCAGTCCGTTGCAACCAGAATGATTGTTGAGCGCGAACGCGACATCGATGCTTTCGTACCGGAGGAATACCATTTGCTGACCGCCTTGCTGAGCAAGGACGGCGATGTTGAAAGCGCTTTTAAATCACGTTATTTTGGTGAAAAACGCACGACCAAAGTTGAAAAAGTGCGCCTGAGTAATGCTGATGAAGTTACTGAATTACTGGCAGATATAAAGGGCAAGCCATTTACTGTCGGCACAGTTAAAAGAGGTACCCGTCGGAAGCAGCCTTACGCACCTTTTACCACCAGCACGCTGCAGCAGGACGCTTCCAGGGTACATGGCTTTACTTCCCGCAGAACCATGAGTATTGCCCAGCAGCTTTATGAGGGTATTGATCTGCCGGAACTGGGCGCGACTGCTCTGGTTACTTATATCCGTACCGACTCCGTACGTGTTTCGCAAGAAGCACTGAACGAATCGCGTGAGCTGATCCTGCAGCGCTTTGGCAGTGAGTACCTGCCAAAGTCACCGCGGCTGTATCGCAACCGCAACAGTTCGCAGGATGCCCATGAAGCTATCCGGCCGGCTCATTTCAACCTGCCTCCCTCAGCGGTAAGGGATCGTGTATCTCATGATCAGTATCGTCTGTACAAGCTGATCTGGGACAGGTTCATGGCCTCACAAATGGCTGCTGCCGTTATTGACACACTAAATGTGGACATCCTGGCCGGCACTCATTTGTTCAGAACCAAGGGCGAAACAATCAAGTTCCCCGGTTATCTGGTGCTTTACGGACAGCAGGCTGAGGTTCAGCCTGATCCTCTGGATAAAAAAGAAACCGCAAAAAAAGAAGAGGAATCTTCGAATGAACGCCTGCCTGAACTGACTGAGGGAGAAGTCCTGCATCTACACAGTCTCACCCCGGAGCAGAAATTTACTCAGCCACCGGCCCGCTATACAGAAGCAACGTTAATCAAGGCACTGGAAGAAGAAGGGATCGGTCGGCCGTCAACTTACGCACCGACTATATCAACAATTCAGGATCGGCAGTATGTCGAAAAGGAACGTAAATTTCTGGTGCCGACTGAACTCGGTAAAGTTGTTACCGGCATGCTGGAAGAGCATTTTGATAACATAGTCGATGTGAAATTCACTGCGGCAATGGAAAAGGAGCTTGATACAGTTGAGTCCGGTGATAGTGATTGGGTTGAACTGCTCCGGAAATTTTATCCGCCGTTTCACGAACGGGTTGAAAAGACCAATGAACAACAGGAACGGATCAAGCTTACCGTTGTCAAGACCGGCGAGAGCTGCCCGGAATGTAAGGAAGGCGAGTTAGTAATTAAGGAAGGCCGGTACGGCAAGTTTGTTGCCTGTTCACGTTATCCGGATTGCAAGTTTACCAAAAACGTTGAAACCCCGGTAAACGGTAAGTGTCCGCTTTGCGGCTCCGGTTTATTGAAACTGCGCTCACGTAAATATAAACGCGATTTCTTTACCTGCGATAAAAAAGGGACTGACCCTGAATGCAAATTTATCAGCTGGGATCTGCCAATTGAAGGTAAAACCTGCGAAACCTGCGGCACCTATATGGTCAGCAGACGCTTCCGGGGTCGTGCCTATCCGCGCTGCGGCAACAGAGATTGTCCCACAAATAAACGCAGAACTAAAAAAACAGACAACCCGGAAACCGAATCAGAGACTGTGGCTGACATTGCTGAGACTGCCGCTGCTAAGACGCCGACTGCAGTGAAAAAAACTAAAAAGACTGATCCCAAATCAAAGACTGACAAAAAGTCCAAGGCAGCAGCTGAGAAAACTGATTTGACTGATAACGAGAATAAATAATGAAACAAATTACAATTGTCGGAGCCGGATTAGCCGGCTGCGAAGCCGCCTGGCAGGCGGCAAACCGCGGTGTAGCGGTTAAGTTGATTGAGATGAAACCGGAACGCCTCACACCGGCTCATGAGCTGAGCAGCTACGCTGAACTTGTCTGCAGCAATTCACTGAAAGCGCGTAGAGTTCAGTCTGCTTCCGGGTTGCTCAAGGAAGAGCTGCGCCTGCTCGGATCAATGCTGTTGACTGAAGCTGAAGCAGTAGCTTTGCCGGCTGGCGGTGCTCTGGCTGTTGACAGGCTGGCTTTTTCACAAAGAGTCACTACGCGGATCAAAGAGCACCCACTGATTGAAACAGTGACAGCTGAAATTAAAACTATTCCTGAAGCTGAAGTAGTTATTATCGCAACGGGTCCGCTGACTGAAGGTGATTTATTTGAGGATATTCAAATCAGGCTTGGTACATCAGCGCTGAGCTTTTTTGATGCCGCCGCACCGATAATTGAACTGGACTCAATTGACCAGAGTATCGCTTTCCGGCAATCCAGGTACGATCGGGGTGGTGCTGATTATCTTAACTGTCCTCTTAATGAAGGTGAGTACCTTCGTTTTCATTCAGCATTGATTGAAGCTGAAGTGGCTGAAATTCATGGATTCGAGCAAAAGGCAGTTTTTTCCGGTTGTATGCCGATTGAAACGATGGCACAAAAAGGACTCGATACCATCCGTTTCGGTCCTTTGAAGCCTGTCGGCCTGACGGACCCGCACACAGGCCGTCGTCCTTACGCGTGTGTTCAGCTGCGGCAGGATAACTTTGCCGGTAATTTATACAACATGGTCGGCTTTCAGACCAGGCTGAAGTTCGCTGAACAGAAGCGTGTTTTTCGTCTGATCCCCGGCTTGGCTGAAGCGGAATTTGCCCGCTACGGCGTTATGCACCGCAATACGTTTCTGGATTCACCGCGCCTGTTGGCAGCTGATTATTCAACACGAATCAGACCGGGGTTGTTTTTTGCCGGTCAGCTGACAGGCGTGGAAGGTTATGTAGAATCGATCGCTTCCGGATTGATTGCCGGCAAAGCCGCAGCCCTGGCAGCAGCAGGCAAAACAATTGCTGAGCGTCTTGCGATAGTACCTGGCCGAAATACAATAATCGGTTCACTTGCCCGCTATATTTCTGACCCTGAGGTCAATGATTTTCAACCGATGAATGCAAACTTCGGTATTCTGCCGCCATTAGAAGAGAAAATCAGACAGAAAGAAGCCCGCAATCTGGCACTGGCTGAACGCTCACTCACAGAATTGCGGACTTATATAAATTAATCAGTTGGCGAAACAAGCAGTAATTATGTCATCCATAGAATAGAGGCCGCTTGCACGTCCGGTCATAAACCGGGCAGCTGCAATGGCACCACGCGCAAACACGGCCCTCGACTGAGCTGTATGTTTAAGCTCGATAACTTCATCGCCGCCTGCAAAGAGTACTGTATGCTCGCCGACTATAGTGCCGCCGCGAATCGCATGCAGCCCCAGTTCGTTACCGGCGCGTTTCCTGCGTACGGGACTTCGATCGTACACATACTCAAGCGCCCCGTCCAGACGGTCGTTTATTGCATCCGCAAGCAGCAGCGCTGTGCCGGAAGGAGCGTCAATTTTCTGATTGTGGTGTGCTTCAATGATTTCGATATCAAAATCGGGGTAAAGAAGCGCAGCAGCATCGCGAGCTAACTTGCTCAACAGGTTTATGCCCAGCGACATATTGGCCGAACGGAAAAGTGGGATTTCTTCAGAAGCAGCTTTAATCAGGTCGATTTGAGCCTTATCCAGACCTGTGGTACAGATGATGCCAGGCTTAGCTTCGCGCCTGAGCAATTTCAGCAGGCTGTCAAGAACCGCAGGGTTGGAGAAATCAATCAGAACATCAAAATCAACGTCGCAATCAAGCGGATTTGTAAAAACCGGAAACAGGGAAGCAGGATCAGTTTTCAGGTCACTGCCGGCAACTACTGCCAGATCATCTGATTCAGCTGCTATGCCGGCAATTACTTTACCCATTCGTCCAAGGCAGCCGCTGAGAAAAATCCGCAGCGGCTGTGACTGTGAAGACTGCTTAACTAAATCCTGATTCTGCACAAGCTGCTCTTCCGAATGCTGATTTTTTTGAACATCGTTCTGTGGTTGTGTCATTTATTCGCCCCGATCAAATCATATTGACGCAGCACTGCTTCAAGTTTGTTCAGCTGTTCAGGCGAGAGGTCAAACAAGGGCATCCGGCACTTGCCAACATTCATGCCCATCAGATTCATGGCTGCTTTGACTGGGATCGGATTCACGTCCATAAACAGGGCTTTGATCAGCGGTACCAGGAAAACCTGCAAACGCGTTGCTTCAGCGGCATTGCCATCAAGATAAGCACGCACCATGTCGTGGGTGTAGCGCGGTACGATATTGGCCATGACAGAGATCACGCCTTTGCCGCCCAGCGACAGAATCGGCAGAACCATGGCATCTTCACCGGAGTAGCGAAAAAGGTTGTCGCCGCACAGGTTGGCAACTTCCGGTGCCTGTTCGATCCGGCACTCTTTTATGCCTGAAATGTTCGGCAATTCCGAAAGGCGCTGGCAGGTTTCAGGATTAATATTCATACCGGTTCTTGACGGCACGTTATAAACGATAATCGGCAGTGAAACCGCGTCTGCTATAGCTTTGAAATGATGGAATAAACCGTTCTGCGAGGTTTTGTTGTAATAAGGCGAGACCTGAAGCAGGCCGTCCGCTCCCAAACGCTCGCTCTCAACTGACAAATCAACTGCATGCGAGGTATCGTTGCTGCCGGCGCCGGCGATGACCGGTATACGGCCGCCAACTGTTTCAACGACGCAGCGGATTGCTGCGAGGTGTTCTTTATCAGGCATTGTGGATGCTTCCCCGGTTGTACCGGCAACCACAATGGCATCGGTTTTCTCCCGGATATGGAATTCACATAATTCGGCAAGCTTGTCGAAATCTACTCCGTCATCGGTAAAGGGTGTAATAATTGCGACACCGGAACCTTCAAAAAGTGGTTTTTTCATCGGGATTGCCCTCCTGGGTTGCATGGCTGCATCTTTTCGCACATATTAGCATTCTCTGTACTTTTGAGTCAATTAAAGCTATAATTTCGCGTTATGATGAAGACAAGTTCTTTCCACTACGATCTGCCTGAAAAATTAATCGCTCAGCACCCGGCTGCCCGTCGCGACGCCTCGCGTCTGATGTTGCTGGACGGCGAAACAGGTAATGTTGAACATAAGATATTTTCGGATCTGCCTGATTTTTTGTCAGCAGGTGACTGCCTGGTGCTGAACAATACCCGGGTGATTCCTGCCCGTCTTATCGGCTGCAGATCCGACAGCCGGACGCCGGTTGAAGTCGTTTTGCTCCGCAGGCTTTCGGCTGATGTCTGGGAAACAATTGTCCGGCCCGGACGCCGGATCCGGCAGGGTCACCAGCTGGAGTTTATACCCAACAGGCTGACTGCTGAGGTTCAGACGGTAAAGCCTGACGGCAACCGATTGCTGCGTTTCAGCTATGAAGGCACTTTTGAAGCTGTGCTGGACGAGGCCGGGCAACTGCCGCTGCCGCCATATATTCATGAAAAGCTGGAGGATCCCGAGCGTTATCAGACAGTATACGCCTGTCACAGTGGTTCAGCCGCTGCTCCAACAGCCGGTCTCCATTTTACACCGGAGCTGCTGGCGGCAATCAGGGCCCGGGGTGTAACGACAGCCGAGCTGACCTTGCACGTTGGGCTGGGCACGTTTCGACCAGTAAAAGCAGCAAGCATAGAGAACCATGAGATGCATGCTGAATATTTTACTTTGCCGGCTAATGCAGTTGACGCAATTAACAAAACCAGAAAGGCAGGCGGCAGGATTGTTGCTGTTGGTACAACGACAACAAGAGTTCTGGAGTCGGTTGCCGCCCGCTTTCCGGAGCTTAAGCCCCTGAGTGGTTCTACGGATATTTTCATTTATCCGGGGTTTAAGTTTAAAATAGTCGACAGACTGATAACCAACTTTCATTTGCCGGAATCCACATTGATTATGCTTGTCAGTGCTTTTGCCGGTTTGGAAGCTGTTATGGCAGCGTATAAAGAAGCAGTCGCATGCGAATACCGGTTTTTCAGCTTTGGCGATGCCATGCTGCTAAGCCGGCGACAGACACCGGAACCCGGCGTTGAGCTGCCGAACCGCGATTTTTGTCTGAATATAACCAATGATTTGAATATCAACAGTGAAAAGGAAGAATCATGAACCCGGAAAACGCTGAAAACACACATACCGCTGATCACACAGAAAACCGACCACCGGTCTGGTACGAACCGCTCCATGTATGCAAACAGTCCGGTGCCCGTCTTGGTCGGGTTCACACTCCCCGGGGCATTATTGATACACCCCAGTTTATGCCTGTCGGCACTCAGGCAACTGTTAAAGGAATGTCACCGGAAGAGCTCAAGGAAATGGGCGCCCAGATAATTCTTTCCAATACCTACCATCTTTGGATGCGGCCGGGCAGCGACGTAGTGCGCGAAGCCGGCGGATTGCACAGGTTCATGAACTGGGACCGGCCTATACTGACCGACAGCGGCGGCTTTCAGGTTTTCAGTCTGTCAGATGCCCGCAAAATCAGTGAGGATGGTGTTCATTTCAAATCACACATTGACGGCTCACGCCATGTTCTGACACCGGAAAAATCCATAGCTGTTCAGAATGATCTTGGCAGCGACATAATTATGGCCTTTGACGAATGCATTCCTTACCCGGCATCGGAAGAATATACCCGCAATTCACTTGAACGCACGACCCGATGGCTGGAACGCTGCATCAGGCAGCATGAACGCCCGCAGGAACAAGCTTTGTTCGGCATCATCCAGGGCGGAACTTACGCGCATCTGCGCAAGGCCAGCGCCAGAGCCACGACGGCATTTGATCTGCCGGGCTACGCAATCGGCGGTCTCTCGGTCGGCGAAAGCGGCCCGGAGTTATATTCGATGTTGGAGGAGACTGTGCCGCTGATGCCGGCCGACAAGCCGCGCTATCTGATGGGGGTAGGAACCCCGGATTATCTGATTGAAGGTTCAATACGCGGTATCGATATGTTTGACTGCGTACTGCCGACGAGAATCGGCCGCAATGGTACTGTACTGACTTCCAAAGGCCGGCTGATTGTCCGGGACGCGCGTTCTGCCCGCGATTTCCAACCGCTGGATGAAAAATGCGACTGCTATGTATGCCGCAATTACACCCGCGCCTATATCCGTCACCTGATCAAGGCTGACGAAATGTTCGGCTTACGGCTTACCTCCTGGCACAACATTCACTTTCTTCTGAACCTGATGCGTCAGGTCAGGCAGGCGATTGCTGAAGATCGGCTGCTGACTTTCCGGGATGAATTTTTTGCTGAATTCGGATATCGGTAAATATCGGTAAAATCCGTGAAACGCCTTGCACATCACGCTTGAATTCGCTATTATTGTTGCTAGACTTTTAGACGTAGAAATAAACCGTAAACACGGAATCCATTCCCCGATATTTAGGAGGTTACAATGCAGATTTTCGCTTTAACAGCTCAAGCCGGCGGCATTGAAGGATTGCTTTCAATGGCTTTGCCTCTGGTTCTCATGTTCGGCCTGATGTGGCTGCTGATGATCCGCCCGCAGAAGAAGAAAGAAA
>CAZOMW010000011.1:6535-26213 GCA_964581135.1 uncultured Oscillospiraceae bacterium | reverse complement strand
AAATGCCGGGGGCATTTTCGAGGACTTGTTCGAGCGAATGAACGGCTATGTTTTTTCAATACTTGGTATCAAACTGCCACGGTTTGCCGCCGGCTAAAGTGCCGCCGTCAACGTTGATCAGGGTGCCGGTAATATAACTTGAAGCTTCGGATGCCAGCAGGATTGTGATGCCGATCAGTTCTTCAGGGTTACCGGGGCGCTCGGCTGAGATCCGCTCGCGCAGGTAGTTGGCGCGATGCTCGGTATCCCAGGTTATCTGAGTGAGAGCGGTCAGAATGTGGCCGGGAGCGATGGCATTGGCTTGAATATTAAATTTGGCCCATTCGATAGCCATTGAGCGAGTGAGGGCTGCAACCGCACTCTTGGTGGCGCCGTAGACGGATACTCCGCCCAGCATGCCTGTTGAGTTATGCGAAGCCATGTTGATAATCTTGCCGCCTGTTTTCATCATGCTTTCCAGCACAACTCTCTGTGTCAGAAAATAAAGACCTTTGAGGTTTACATCCATGATGCGGTCATAGGTATTTTCCTCGACGTCAAGATAGCCTTCGCGCTTATTGATACCGGCGCAGTTGATCAGGACATCGATGCGACCATAACGTTCCAGAACATCCGCCACCAGTTTTTTAATGGAATCAAGATCACAGATATCGAGTTCGAAACCGGTGTGGTTTTCGCCTTCCAGCTCGGTTGCCAGCTGGTTCAGGGGTTCAGGCCTGATATCAGCCAGTGCCATGTTGGCCCCGGCGCCGGCAAGTCCTTTTGCCAATGCTGTGCCAATGCCGCCGGCCGCGCCTGTCAACAAAACGACTTTATTTTCCAGAGAAAAATGCTTCTTTAGATTTTCACCAATATTCATTAGGTTGAGCCTCCCTTGCTTGATTGTTTCAGATTCACAACAGGGGCGCCCGTGGGCGCCCCTGTTGTAGTTGAGCCTGAAGCTCAGGCATTATTAGTTTTTCGGTCGGATTTCGACACCGGCAAGTTTCTCGTAATAGTGGGCGATAGCGGAATGGTCATTCTGACCTTCACCGTTATCGTGCAGCCACTTAAGCATATCCATTGCCTTCTGGGTCAGAATGTCCGGGGAATCAACGCCTTTGGCGGTATCGAGCGCGTTCTGCAAATCTTTGATATGCAGGTCGACCTTGAAGCCGGGTTTGGCATTGCCTTCCAGCATCATCGGGACTTTGGCGTTCATGACTGTGCTGCCGGCAAGGCCGCCCTTGATGGCGTCAAAAACGAGCTTGGGATCAACACCTGCTTTGGTAGCCAGGGTAAAGGCTTCAGCTACACCCGCGATATTAACCGCGACTATGATCTGGTTAGCCAGTTTGGTTGTGTTGCCGGCGCCCATATCGCCGCAGAGAACTGCTGAAGCGCCGAGGGTATCGAGAATCGGCTTGGCTTCATCAAAATCAGCCTGGCTGCCGCCGCACATAATAGAAAGAGTGCCGTCGATCGCTTTGGGTTCGCCGCCGCTAACGGGAGCATCGATCATACGGATGCCCTTTTCTTTCAGGCCTGCTCCGATTTTCTGGGAAGCAAGGGGAGCGATTGAGGACATATCAATCAGGAAAGAGCCTGCTTTGGCGTTGTCAGCGATGCCGCCTTTGCCGAGAGCGACTTCTTCAACCTGTGGGGAGTTGGGAAGCATAGTGATCATGGTGTCAACAGATTTGGCAACTTCTGCTATAGAAGCTGCTTCTTCGGCGCCGGCAGCGACAACTTCCGCTACGGCATCTTTATTCAAATCGAAAACGACCAGAGAGTAACCCGCTTTGAGCAGGTTCTTTGACATGGGTTTACCCATGATACCAAGTCCGATAAATCCAATTTTTTTCATTGTCATACCTCCTTGACAAGTTTACGAACGGAGTTGGCCAGCGCGGGCGCGTCCAGTTCGTAATGGTTCAGTAAATCATTATAATTGTACGCCGAAGTACCAAAGGAATCTTTTACGCCTACCAGTGAATAAGGCAGGCTCTTTTTTCCGGCGAGCGCTTCAAGAATTGCTCCGCCCATACCGCCCATGATATTGTGCTCTTCAGCTGTCAGGAAAGCTTTGCTGCCTTCAAGCGCGGCAAGCAGATCATCAGTATTCAAAGGCTTAATTGTCGGGACGTTGTAAACTTTGAGATTGATACCTTCAGCTGCCAGTGTTTTGGCGGCTTCAAGTGCAATGGAAACCATAACACCGGTAGCAAAAACAGTAATATCACCATCGGTTTTAACCGGGTATACTTTGCCGACTTCAAATTCGCGGTTTTCGTCAACCAGAATCGGAAGATCATTGCGGTTGACGCGGATATAGCAGGGTCCGTCAATCGCCAGCATTGCCCGCAGGCATTGCTCGGTTTCGACGGCGTCGACCGGTGAAAATACTGTCATGTTGGGCAGCACACGCATAATAGCAATATCGTCAATGCTCTGATGGGTTGAACCGTCACCGAAGTCGGAAAGACCGGCGCTGGAACCGCAGATTTTGACATTTAGTTTAGGTATACAAACGCTGGTGCGAATCTGGTCATAAGGACGACCAGATGCGAAAACAGCAAAGGTGCTGGCGAAAGGAATTTTGCCTGTAAGTGAAAGGCCGGCAGCCACAGAAATCATATTTGCTTCAGCAATGCCCATTTCAAAATAACGCTCGGGATATTTCTCCTGGAACATAATGCTCATGGTGGATTTACCAAGGTCGGCTTCAAGCACAACTACCTTATCGTTTTCAGCTCCGAATTTGACGAGGGTTTCGCCATAGGCTACGCGTTGGCTCAGATTTTGCATGAGTAAGCCTCCTTCTTTTCTTTGATCAGTGAACTCGCGAGTTTATACTGTTCTTCAGACAGAGCAGCATTATGATAAGTCGCGGAATTTTCAGCGAATTCAAGGCCTTTGCCTTTTACAGTATGAGAGATGATCGCGACAGGCATGCCTTTGATGGTTTCAGCCTTATCAAGAGTTTCAATGACCTGTCTGCTGTCGTGTCCGTCTATTTCGAAAACCTTCCAGCCGAATGCTTCCCATTTGCTGGGAACCGGATTGGTGTTGAAGCGCAGTTCAACAGGACCGGTAGCCTGGATGCGATTATAGTCGACTATGGCTACGATATTATCAAGCTTAAAATTGGTGGCGGCCATAGCGGCTTCCCAGATCTGACCTTCAGCCAGTTCGCCGTCGCCGACCATGCAGTAAACGCGGTTTTTGCTGCCGTCTAATCGCAAACCAAGAGCCATTCCGACTGCGATTGAAAGTCCCTGGCCAAGAGAGCCGGTATTCGCCTCGATACCTGGAGTTTTACGCATATCAGGGTGACCTTGAAGCATCGCGCCCAGTTTCTTAACTGTTTTCAGTTCTTCCAGCGGGAAATAGCCGAATTCAGCCAGGGCTGCGTACTGCGCAAGCGCGGCATGCCCCTTGCTCATGACAAAACGGTCCCGGTCGAGACAACGGGGTTCATTGGGGTCATGCTGCATTTTGTAGCCATAGAGTGCTGCGACAACTTCAGCGGCCGAGTAGGAACCGCCAAGGTGGCCGGCTTTACCAACACCGATCATGTCGAGCACTCGACTGCGGATGGTCCATGCCAGCGCATCGACTTTCGCGATCTGTTCATCTGTGATCATGAGTGTACCTCCAGTTTTTTATGGTTTCGTGAGTCAATCTGTAAGTTGACTTCCAGAAAGGTTGGAAAATTACCATTCAACCTGTATTATAGGTTATGTTAGAATCATAAGGCAATACCTTTTCAGCTCCCGCGCTAAAGTTTTCCAGAATATTTACCGGGACGGCAAATTATTTATCCAGAAAACATTAATACCCGAGTACATCTATATGAGGAAGGCACAACAATGGCTGATATCCGGCCCATACGCAAAACCAAAGTAAGTGACGAAGTGCTTGAGCAGCTTAAGCGCAGCATTCTGGCGGGCGATTACAAACCGGGTGATCGTTTGCCTTCGGAAAAGGCTTTGTGCGAGCTGTTTCAGGTAAGCCGGATTTCTGTACGCACAGCTTTGCATAAACTGGCAGCAATCGGTCTGATTGAAACCCGAAACGGCGAGGGGACCTTTGTTCGCAGTTTTGATACCAGTGCTGCTTTACTGCCTTTGATGCAGGATATATCAATAACCCCGGACACAATTCTTGAACTTCTGGAATTCAGGGAGGGTATAGAACGTCTTGGCTGCCGCCTGGCTGCCCGGCGTGGTAATGCAGCGGATAACGAAAAGCTGCTTTCACTTTACAATCTGATGGAAGCGGACGCTTATGCCGGCGATCAGGAATTATTTACTCAGCATGATATTGAATTCCATCGTCAGATATCAAAAATGTCTGCCAATGCTTTTATTGAGCGGACGCTGGACATAATTGACGATCTTTACAGGGCGCATTTGCGCCAGATGAATCAGAAGATCAGCCTGTTGCGCAGTCTGGAGTTCCATCGCGACCTGACAGAAGCGATCGGCAATGGCGAAGAAGCAAGGGCTGAGAGTATAATATCGGCAAGCATACGCGAAAGCATGCGCCAAGTCACTGCCTGGCAGGCGTAATAATTAAACCGGAGGGTTCGATATGGGCAAACCGATTACCGACAAAGTTACCTGGGTAGGAAAAACTGATTGGGAGTTGAAACGATTCCACGGCGATGAATACTCAACTGATCATGGCACTTCGTATAACTCATACCTGATCAGAGACGGCAAGACAATTCTTATCGACACAGTCTGGCTCCCTTTTGAAACCGAATACATGCAGGCGTTGAAGGCTGAGGTGGATCTCGCTGAGATTGATGCCATCATTTGTCAGCACGCTGAGATTGACCACAGCGGCGCACTTGTTGAACTTATTCGCGAACGCCCGGATATCCCCGTCTACTGTACAGCTAACGGCGTAAAAATAATCAAGGGTATGTTTCATGAAGACTGGAATTTTCAGGTGGTAAAAACCGGTGATACGATTGAGCTCGCAAGCGGCACCCTGACATTTGTCGAGGCTCCGATGCTGCATTGGCCGGACACAATGTTCACTTATTATTCAGCTGATGAAATTCTTTTTTCCAATGACGGGTTCGGTCAGCATTATGCCTCTGAATTTCTGTATAACGATCAGGTTGACCAGGCGGAGCTGTACCGGGAAGCCCGCAAATACTACGCTAATATTCTCACGCCGTTCAGCTCTCAGGTTACTCGCAAAATCAACGAAATTCTGGCACTCAACCTGCCGTTAAAAATGATCTGCCCGAGTCATGGTGTTATCTGGCGTGATAATCCGGCTCAGATAATTGAACAGTACCTCAAATGGGCCGACAATTTCCAACAGAATCAGATTACTATTGTTTACGATTCAATGTGGCATTCTACGCGTCTGATGGCTGAGGCGATTGCCGGTGGCATCAAAAAAGCTGATCCTTCTGTGGAAGTAAAGGTATACAACGTCGCAAAGTCAGACAAAAACGATGTCCTGACAGAAATGTTCTGCTCAAAGGCGGTTCTGGTTGGTGCTTACACAATTAATAATGGCATCTCTTACGCTGTCAGCGGAATTCTTGAAATGGCCTCCGGCCTGAAGTTCAAAAATAAGAAAGCGGCAGCTTTCGGCAGCTACGGCTGGAGCGGCGAAGGCGTCAAGCATATAACTGAAATACTGCGTCGCGGTGGTTTTGAAATAGTCAATGACGGCATCAAGGCGCTTTGGAAGCCTGATGAAGCCGCGCTGCAACAATGCTCGGAATTCGGTGAGGCGTTTGTTAAGTCGATCTGATCATTTATTAGGTCAATCTGAGCAATAGGAAACATTTAACGGCTAAATCCACAGGGTCAGCCATTCAATATAAATCGAAACAGTCCTGAATTCTGAATCCACTGCCTGTCAGTACATAACTTGTAATAAAAGAAGGCGAAACCAGCGTGACAGCAGGTTTCGCCTTCTTTCCCTAAATAATAAATTTTATCAGTTTAGCCTTAAGATCACTTTCTCTAAACCGGCCCGGGCTAAACAGCAGTCCGAACTATGCAGGCAATTAGCAATCAACTGTTCAGCGGATAGCGCAACATGGCCACACAATCAGTGGCGACCGGAAGTTCGTCAACGGGTAGAACGAAAACATTGCCGCCATGTGCCATTACCCTGGTGGCAGCAAAATCAAACAACTCCTCTTCCTCTACACTTGTGGGTCCATCCGAAGCAGAATAAGGACTCTGACCGCGCTCAACGCTGCCATTCAGAGTTTTGCCTTCCTGCAGGAAAAGAGTTTCGACCTGTCCATGTGAGGCAGCCATCAGTATCTTCTTGATATCGTAAAGCAGTAGATCGGAGTTCAGCGAATTCCGCATAGTTTCGACAGCTTTATTTTTATCGCGTTCGAAAATCGGGCGCACAATTTTCCAGCCCTGGTCCAGCAAATCGTCTTTCTTTAACTGGTCAGCTGAACCGGAAATATGTTTAGCCTGGATCCGCGGATCCTTGGCGACTTCACGGAATCTGTTTGCCAAATGGTCAACACAGGCCAGCACAATCGGCATCTTGTCGTCCAATAAGGTTTTTTTCAGGCTTTGGTCAACCAGACGGAAATATTCAAGCGTGCGGATCCGGTCATCATCCTTGTGATCCTGGGATCCGCCCACTAAATAGCCGCCGTGGGTACTGCTGCCAGCCGAAAAGCGTGTACGGCTAAGAGTACTGTTATATTCATAAGTGCTTTTCAGTTCGGCGAGTGAGGTCGGATCAGGTGTCATGATGACTTCTACTACTGAGAAACGGGTACATATATGCAATTTAGCTTCGTTGAGGCTTAGCGCCAAAATCGCGTAGCGGCCATCCTGACCAAGCATGTTCAGCAACGGACGAACCAGGTAGCGATCAGCAACAAGCATTGTTTCAGCAAAACGAATCGGTAATTTGTATTCGGTCATGCTCTCCTTACTCAGGAAAAGTGCAAGGCCAAGATTCTGGTTCTCCCAGTAAATTGCGTTATCAAGCAGGTCATAAGCCGGTTGCAGCAAAGTGTTGATATCCGGTGTGCGGACTCCCTTTTCCTTCAGGGAATCCTCCGCGCTTTTTAACATTTTCCGCAGAACAGTGGCACCCTGACGCGAGTCATTGGTCACCTTTTCAACCGGTAAATAGAATGAAACACTGGGGAACTGGCGGATTTGCATCAACTCATTGAGCTGGTCACGGGTGAAAAATGTCATATTCATCCCTCCATTTCTCTTGGATGCTTCGGCAGCTTTGAGAAAAGTTTTCTGCTGCCCGGGTTCAGGTTTATACTATCTGGTTTGTTCGGATTCCAACTGGAATCCATATATTAATTATAGATTGGCAACGGGGTTATATCAACGAAATTGGAGATGGTACCTTTGAAGCGTAACCGGTGTCACAGTTGGTATTTCCTGGAACAAGTGGAGTTTCAGCTATTCGGAATTGCATTTTCGGGGGGAGTTGATACATAATAAGGGTTCTTGAATCGGTATGTCAGTAAATTTTTTGTCTGCACCGTTTCAGTAACAGGAGGGGAATACTATGTCGCAGAACAACAGCCGTCAGGATGTCGCAAGCCGCATTAAAGAGCTGAGAGAAAGTGCTGAGGTAACCAGTGCTGAAACAGCCGCAAAGCTTGATATCAGCCTTGAGTTGTATCAATCCTATGAGGATGGCTCACATGATGTCCCGATCAGCGCGTTATACAGCATCGCCGGCTTGTTCGGTGTTGACCTGACAGACTTATTAACCGGAAAATCACCGAATCTGCAGCAGTTTTGTGTTGTGCGACAAGGCAAAGGGCCCGAAATTGAACGCTACCCGGGGTATCGCTTTCAGAGCCTCGCCTTCGATTTTCAAAACAGATTGTTCGAGCCGCTTCTGGTGACTCTTGATCCGGAGCGAAATTCGGAGATCAGTCTCGTAACCCACGGCGGCCAGGAATTCAACCTGGTTCTTAAAGGACGCATCCGGGTAATGCTTGGCAGTCAATCGGTGGAACTGGAAGCCGGTGACAGCATCTATTTCGACCCCGGTATTCCTCATGGACAGTTTGCACTTGATAACACTACAGCCAGTTTCCTGACAGTAATTCTGCATGACGCACCCTGCGCCTGAATTGGAGAAAAAACGTGACAAAGGATAATAAAATTTTAAAACGCTATCTACCGCGGGAGTCATTCGAATCATACGAGGACTTTTTGGAAAACTTTAAAATAGATGTGCCTGACCGGTTCAATTTCGCAACTGATATAGTTGATGGCTGGGCACAGGAAGAACCTGATAAGCTTGCTTTGCTGTGGTGCAATGATGCCGGCGACGAACGCCGTTTCAGTTTTGCTGATATTTCGCTGATCAGCGCCAGGGCTGCTGTAGCGTTGAAGCGCCTGGGCCTGCGTCGCGGCGATACAATCCTGCTGCTTTTAAAGCGCCGCTGGCAGTTCTGGGTTCTGGCTCCGGCCTGTATACGTTTGGGAATTGTGTTTATACCGGCAACTACTCAGCTGACGAAAAAGGATATTGCCTATCGCTGTAAAGCAGCTTCAATTCGCGCCATTATCACAATTCCGGAACCTGATTTAACTCAGGCGGTAGCCGAAGCGGCAGCTGAATGTCCTGACATTGACAATATTTGCTATATTCGTTCTGAACCGTTGGCTGCGGCGCTTGAGCCCGCTTTCACACCGCCTGCGGATTGGCTGGAACTAAACGAGCTTGTTGCTGAAGTCAGCGAAAGTGAGGCGAAAGAGCTGCGCGGGCAGCCGCCGGCAGCAGGTGGTGAAGACCCGATGCTGATCTACTTCACATCCGGGACGACAGGCTGGCCCAAGATGGTTCTGCATGATAATAACCATCCACTTGGTCATATCATTACTGCGCGTTACTGGCAGCAGCTCGGGCCTGATGATCTTCATATCAGTGTGGCGGACACAGGCTGGGCTAAATGCGGCTGGGGAAAAATCTACGGTCAGTGGATCTGCGGTGCGGCTAATTTTGTTTATGATATGGATCGTTTTCATGCTGCTGACCTTCTCGGGAAAATATCCGAATATAAAGTAACAACATTCTGCGCGCCGCCAACCATCTACAGGTTTATGATTCAGGAAGATCTTAACCAATTCGATTTATCCTGCCTGCGCCTGGCTTTGACCGCCGGCGAACCCTTGAATGCTGAAGTCTTCAATCGGTTTAAAGCGGCGACAGGACTGCCGATTCTGGAAGGATTCGGCCAGACCGAAGGCATAGTTCTCTGCGCCAGCTTCCTCTGGTTAATACCGCGTCCCGGCTCTATGGGCAAACCTTCGCCTCTGTATAACATTGACATCATTGATGATAACGGCGAATCCTGCCCGCCGGGTACTGAAGGCCGTGTAGTTGTAACCGGCTTAGCTGAGCGCCGGCCGCCCGGACTGTTTCTTGAGTACTATCGTGATGAAGCTGCTACCAAAAATGTCTGGCATGACGGCATATACGAAACCGGAGATGTAGCCTGGCGCGATGAAGACGGCTATTACTGGTTTGTCGGCCGTTCTGATGATGTAATTAAATGCTCAGGCTACCGCATCGGCCCCTTCGAGGTTGAAAGCGCGTTGCAGGAGCACCCAGCTGTGCTTGAATGCGCTGTAACGGCGGCTCCTGATCCGGTACGCGGCCAGATCGTGAAAGCGACTATCGTCCTGACTCGGGGTTATACTGCTTCGGACGAGCTGGCTAAAGAGCTTCAGAACCATGTTAAGCGGACGACCGCACCATACAAATACCCGCGAATTGTTGTGTTTGTGGCTGAACTGCCGAAAACCGTCAGCGGCAAAATCCGCCGGATTGATATCCGCAGTCAGGACGAGTAAGGAACCGACTACTCAGCGAATTTCGCCGTCAATGCTATAACCGAAGCTTTCCCAGTAACCGCGATAAAAAGGCTCCGGCGATAATTCGATACGTTCAACCCAGCGTGCCCATTTGTAACCAAAGCGATCTTCGGCGACAACAATAAACGGATAGCCCATCTCAGGAGGTAATGGCAGGCCATTTGATTTGTAAGCCAGAATAAGCTGCTTATCCTGTACTGCTTCCCAAGGCAATGAAGTGGTATATCCATCGACTCCATGAAAAATTACTGTTACCGCCTCCGACTTAACGCCAGCCGGCTGTAAGAGCTCAGCTAGCAATACTCCCTCCCACAGTATTGTGGCATCCCAGCCTTCAACGCAAAACAGCCGGATCAGCCGCTGATGTGGTGGTAAAGAGGTTACTTCAGCATATGTCAGCTCTTGCGGTGTATCCACCAGTCCGTCAATTGTCAGCTTATATTGTTCGATCTTAACTTGCTGAATACCGGAAATTGAATTATCACGCGGGCCAATGGCCGGGCTGAGAAATTTTCCCTCGAACTCACGGATTTCGCTGGCTCGGAAGCGACTTGCTGTCGCTGAAGAAACAGTGTCCGTCGGGAATTCACCCGGAGGAATACTGGCAGCTGTCTCACAGCCAGCCAAAGCAAAAGCGATCAGTGCCGCAAACAAAACTGAAAAAACATGGCGACTGAACCGCTCGTTGGAAAACACAAACCTGTTTCGCATGTTGATACCCCTCACTATTCCGGTCGTCACGCCCGTTTGCGCAAGCAAAACCGGGATATAAAGTATTCGCGACAAATACAATTGCGTGCTGCAGGAAGACAGGGGTGAGCGTATGCGGTTTCGAAGGTGATCAGGCGCTTTTGGGTCAGGTCAGTTTGCTTTCGGATAATAATTATTTTTTGTCCAGAAAATCAATAATATCTCTGGCTTTCGGTGGACAGCCAGGCAGGCATTTGCTGAAGCCGGCGGTACAGCTGCCGATTCCGATGCCTTCCTGAATCTTTCCCTTGAAGCCCTGGCCGATATAAAGTTTGCCGAGCCGGCTGATATCAGTGCCTTTTTCGCGTAAGCGGGCCAGAGAGTGAACCAGGCTGCCGTAACAGGCTGAACAGGCTTCTGCCGAAACCACCTGTTTTACCAGCCCTTCAACCTTTCGACTAGATACAATAGAACCGGCGTCGCTGTTTTCATTTAACTCAGTTATTTTTGCCTTGCTTAAATCAGCAGAACCAACACCATATTTTTCGGCCATGCCGATATAAGGAACCTCTTCCGGCTCGAATCCGAGCAGATCAGCAGCAAAGCGATCAATCAGCACGCTGTCGCGACCGGCTATCAGCCGGTTCATCTGAACCGGGTTGCCGCCCTCTTCGAAGTCAAGATCACCGCAAATGCCGTCAACAAGTACAAGATCAGCAGCAACAATTGTGTTCAGCAGTGCGATCGGCTTATGCAGGCCGGCGCTGTGGAACTGGCGTTTACTTTTCTCTGAAAGGACACCTTTCATATTCTTCAAAGCGCAGGTTAGATTTGTCTGGCAATGGCCTTTGAGTACCGGGAAGCTGATGAGGTAATCTGCCTGCATGATTTCGCGTGAAACCTCGATAATCATCCCTTGAGCGTTATGGGGATCCTTGCCGTCCGATTTGATATCAATCAATGGCACACCTGTGCGCTTCGACAGTGTTTCGTAGCCGCAGACCTTATAAGCGCGTGTTGTACTGTCGCCGATCCAGGAGCTTTCAATAATCGCAATATTTTCAAAACCGGCGTCATGCAGATAATCAATTACTGCACCAACATACTCGGGGTGGGTTGTAGCGCCGCTGTCAGCAGTACGGGCGACAACCAGATTCGGTTTGAGGACTATACGAGCCTGTTTGCCTTTATCAGCGGCTGCTTCGTTTATGAGTTCAGCAAGATTGATCGATTCCAGCAATTGTCTGGTCAGGGCAGGTATGTCATTACCATAAATAATTTTAAGTTCATTCTTTAATAGTGTCATTATAATTACTCCGTTTAAGTTTCTATAATTTTTGTTTCAGTCGCTTTTTGCGTCGATAAACGTAGTCGCGCTGAATACGGTAGTTGATGAAATAAAGTGTGATGTCGGAAATAACTTTTGCCACATACAGGTTAATTCCGACAATATTACTTAATAAACTGATCAACAGGTAGCTGGCCATCAGGTTTGCCAGGGCCAGAGCATAATAACGCATTACAGCCGAGCGGTGATCATTGTTCCGACCGAATACCATGCTGCCATTCAGCAGATAATTAGCGACAGAGCTGATCGATCGGGCAGTTACAACGCTTAGCATCAGTCGATCCGGGAAAATGATGGTCATGGGGATAAAAATACCGTATTCAATCAGGCCGGAAAACAACGAGGAAAGTGTAAAAGTAAAAATCAGTTTGTAAATACGGGCTGAATCACGAAAAGCTCTGTAATGGGACGATTTATTATTCTCAATGTAAATTGTGTCAATTGGTACCTGAAAAATACAAAGATCATTCGGCCTGATTGCGAGCAGCATATTCATTTCATACTCGTAGCGTTCGCCATCCAGAGAAAGAAACAGCGGCACCTGTGTATCGGGCAGCCCCCGCAGACCAGTCTGGGTATCGTAAACAGTTTCACCGTTTATAAAAGCAAATACGTGCCTGGTAATGGTGTTGCCAATCAGGTTGCGCAGTGGCACTTTGCCGGTGAATTTTCGCACGCCCAGAATCAAGGTGTCCGGGTATTCCTTCATTGCCTCGGCAATTCGTTTAATATCTGCTGGAGTATGCTGACCATCGGCGTCTGCTGTAATAATGCCCCGGCGTTCGGTATCACGCACCAGATAGTGGTTGAGGCCTGTTTTAAGTGCTCTGCCTTTACCCATGTTTATGCCATGCCGCAAAACAGTGCAGCCGAGAAGGGCGCACTGGGCGAACAGATCCTCGAAGCCGGCGCCGCTGCCGTCATCAACAACAATAATATCAGCAAAGTCCAGCTCAAGCAGATGGTGTATCAGGGCGATCAGTTTTTCGTCGGGCTTATATGCCGGTATGAGTACACATGGCTGTTGCACGTAAATACCGCCTTCCCCGGAAGAACAGCAGGTTTCTGGCCTTCCGGTGCGCAATTAGTTCTGACCGGTAACGATATTACCGGTTGACGGACGCTATCAGCAGATAACGTTCGTTATTTTATGTTGCCTTTTTACCGATTAATTGTCAAACAAATTGCTGTTTCAGCGGCGGGTCGCAGTCAGCTGCTGATTTCGGCTGCAATTCGTTCCGATGAACTATAACGTATACAATTCAGAGATTTTTGCAAACTGCTGTAACTGTCTCCTTTGCATTACTGCCTTGACATTGCTGACCACAAATTTCAAAATGAATCTGACAGTAAAAATGCGTTGGAGGTAGAGCAAGGTGAAAATTCTGGTAACACCCCGTTCGTTCGGAAAAACTGATCCACAGGCATTCGAAATGCTGGCAGAAGCCGGTTTGGAAGTTATCCGCAATGAGACAGGGTCCATTTTGAACGAGGACCAGCTGGCAAAGATGCTGGCTGACTGCGACGGTGTTATTATCGGTGTTGATCCGCTTACCGCCAGGGTACTGGCCGCCGCTCCACGTTTGAAAGCGATAGCGAAATATGGTGTCGGCCTTGATAATATTGATCTTGAAGTTTGCAAAGCCCGTAATATTAAGGTTTCAAAAACAGTCGGCGCCAACTCCGAAGCAGTCGCCGATTACGCTTTCGCGCTCATGCTGGCGCTTGCCCGTCGAATCCTGCCGATCGACCGGCTTTGCCGGACTGATAACTGGGAAAAGATCACTACAATTGATGTTACCGGCCGCACATTGGGACTGATTGGATTTGGTGCTATTGGCCGCAATGTCGCCCGGCGCGCTGCCGGGTTTGATATGGATGTCATGGCTTATGATGTTGTCTGGGATGAGGAGTATGCCGAGGCCAACAATATAACCAGAGCTACTGCCAATGAAATCTGCGCCCGTGCGGATTTTATCAGTCTGCATCTGCCGCTGCTGCCGGACACGACTCACTTCATTGACGAACGCAGGCTTGCTCTGATGAAACCGACAGCTATCCTGATTAACACCGCCCGTGGCGGCCTGATTGATGAAACGGCTCTGCTGCAGGCTTTGCGGGCAGAGAAAATCTATGGAGCCGGTATTGATGTCTTTGAAACGGAGCCGCCGGCTGATAAATCCTGGTATGAGCTTTCCAACGTCATTTTGGGGTCTCATTGCGCCGCTTCCACCCGGGGTGCTACCGAAAACATGGGCCGCATGGCGGCAGCTAATTTGATTCGTGACTTGACCGCGTCTCAGGTGCTATAGTTAGGATAATGAACATGAATTCGGAGGATAATATTCGGAGGGTAATATTATGAAATCTGTTTATCTAGATGCCCCGAACAAAGTCAGCGCCAAGGATATACCGGCTCCAACCAGTGTAAACAGCGACGAGGTAATGATCCGAATTCATGCTGCCAGCATTTGCGGTTCTGATATAGGTGCCTATCGCGGCACCAATGCACTTGTTAGCTATCCGCGTATTCTGGGTCATGAGTTAGCCGGCGAAATCATGATGGCCGGAGCCGAATCAGGCTTCAATATTGGTGATCGAGTAGCTATTGAACCTTACATTAATTGCGGTCATTGTTACCCTTGCAGCCTTGGCCGTACCAACTGCTGTGAAAATCTAAAGGTTCTGGGCGTACAGACGGATGGCGGCATGGTTGAACAATTTGTACATCCTGCCCGCCTTGTTCATAAGATGCCGTCGGATATGGCCTGGGAAGATGCCGCTCTGGTCGAGCCACTTACAATTGCTTTGCATTCAGTCCATCGTGCCGGGGTCAAGGCAGGTGAGCACGTGGTTGTTTGCGGTGCCGGACCGATTGGTCTTTTAGCCGGCAGCGTAGTACTTGCGTATGGCTCGACTCCGATTCTGATTGACCCGATTAACGAAAGGCTTGAACTGGCAGCCGAGTTCGGCGTTCAGCATACAATCAACCCAGCTGAAAAAGACGCAGTTGAGCGCATCCGTGAAATCACCAACGGTCGGATGGCGGAAGCAGTAATCGAAGCCTCAGGCGCTTCATCTTCGGTGGCTGCGACTGTAGATTACGCAGCATATGCAGGCCGGGTCGTACTGACCGGCTGGCCCAAGGAAAAAATCGCAATGGATACCGGTATGTATACCAAGAAAGAGCTTGATATCCGCGGCTCGCGTACCAGTGCAGGTGAATTTCCTGAAGCTATTGAATTGATTCAAACCGGCAGAATTCCGGTGCAGAAGCTGATCTCGCTGAATACCCGGTCACTGGAAGGTCTGGCACCTGCAGTTGAAGAGATGTCGGCACATCCGGAGAAGTTTATTAAAATAATCGCTACATTCTAAAAATAGTTGATATAATCCAGATGCATATGAACCTTCAGGCAACATTAAACCTCGCGAGGCAGATTTAAATTACGCAGATCCCTGATGCTGTTTTGCAGATCCCTGATGCTGTTTTTTGATGACCACCAATATTCTGTCCGCCGGAACTGATTTTGCCAAGCTGAAAATGCTGACAATTCCAGTCCCATAGTCTGGCTAACAATGGAAAGGAGCAAGGTATGTCTACAATCGAGACCACAGACTTTAAGCCCGTGATTCAGATGGAATACCCGGAGCCTGATGCGCGACTTGTGCGTGGCCGGGTCACAGATCTGCTCCGCTTTATGGGACCGGGACTTATCCTGGCTTCTGCCTCAGTTGGCAGCGGCGAGGTTTTCTTCTCATCCCGCGGCGGCGCCACCTTTGGCTACACCATGATCTGGGCTTTTCTGCTTAGCTGCGTTCTGAAAGGCTTCGCCGTTTATTCCGGTGCCCGCTATATGATTCTTACCGGAGAGCATCCGGCAAATCGATGGGCTCACATTATTCCCGGACCGCACGGCTGGTTTCCGGCTCTACTGGGTATTTTCGCCGTTGTTTCTTTTCCGACCTGGGGCGCCGGCTTTGCCAAGTTCCTTGGCCAATGGACCTCATGGGTAACAGGCGTAGGCCAGACCCCAACCGGAGAGCTCTGGTGGGCTACAATGTGGATGGCCATAATTTTCGCTCTGAATTTCATAAAGTCTTATGACTTTGTTGAAAAAGTTCAGACCTGGATTGTTATTTTATTGCTGTTTATGTGCATCATCGCGGTTTTTGTTTCCAAACCCGATTTGCTCGGAGTACTGCGCGGCTTTATCCCCTCAATTCCGAGCGGCTATGAAGGCTGGATTGCAGAAAAATACCCCGCTATCGCAGCCCGGCCCATCTCACTGGAAGTAATTACATATCTCGGCGCCCTCGGTGGCGGCACATACGACTACATCGGGTTTTTAGGCATTTATCGCGAAAAACGCTGGGGCATGCTGGGCAACCCCAACCTGCCTGAAATCGAAAAGCGTCTTGAGACTCTGAAAAAAGATGAACTTGTACCGATCGGCGAAACCCCGGAAGAGCTGATGAAAGCAAAATACTGGTTGCGCTCAGCTAATACTGATAACTTTACTTCGTTCGCATCTGTTTTCATTTTTTCGCTCAGTTTCATGATCCTGGGTGTCACAATTCTGCGTCCTGATCAGATTATTCCTAACGATTCCGAAATCATGCAGAACCAGGCCCGTTTCCTGACCAATATCTGGCAGCCGCTGCTCTATCTGTATATGATTGGTATCTGGGCAGCCTTCTTTGGTTCCATGCAAGCCTGTTCAAGCCAACTATATGTCTGGACTTTCAAAGAAAGCCTGGGCCCGGCCTTCAAGGTTGTTAAAAACATGACATATGATGCGGCCCACAGAATCGTTGTTTTCCTTTATCTGGGTGTAGGCACGTTAATCATGTGGACAGGTTTCTCCTTCACAAACCTGGTCTCTTTCGGCTCTATACTGGGCGGCGTATTCTCGCTCGGCCTCTGGGCTTTGGCCATGGTTTATACAGAGCATAAAATTATTCCTAAGCCACTCCATATGCATCCGCTGGCAAAAATCACAACTTTAATAAGTGGCATAACGCTTGTAATAATGGGTTTTGTTGCGATAGTTCAGTATGTCGATTCACTGTTCCCCTAAACATTCTAAAAAGGCGTGCCAATCGCACAATATAAGAACGGGTGGCACGCCTTATTAAATTGACCATCCGGAGGGTTCCTGCTTTTGAAACGTTATATGTATCTCTTATCGCTCATCAGCACCGCGATCCTTAGCTATTTGTTTATCAGTCGCAATAACTGGCTGGCTGCCGCGTTTGCTATCGCGGCTTTTCTTTTTTACGCCTGGGGTCTTTTGTCTGAGATCAGGCGCGCACGGACAGGGAAAAGCAAACAAGCGGGCCCTGAACAAAGCTCTTCCCCGGACAGCGGCTACAACGAAAAGGCGAGCAGCGAAACTGCGTTGCAGGAACTGCGCATGCTTCTGGCAAAATACAACCGGCAAATGCGAATATTCCGCAATGCCAGCGTGACATTAGCTCTCATGGCCGCTGTTCTCGGCTTCGTTAATGAATCACTGGCAATCGCGATTCTGATAATTGCTATGGTTGCCTTATTCAAGTTCTGGCAAAATTACCGCGCAGTTCGCTTAATCCGGAACGGTGCCGGCAAACTCCTTGAGACAAACCGGATCAATGACAAATCCTGATCTGTAAGGTTATAATAATTTTACGAGTTACTCTGATTCCCGGCAAAATAAGCCTGTGCAAAGATTGAAAGGCGGTGTCCATCTTGAAAGAACGCTTCATTTACAATGACAATCAGCCTCTTTCCGACGACATAATTAAACAGAATATTCAGGATGCTCTGACTGAGCGCGGTCCACTGAAAAAAATCCTGGTGATTCCACCCGATATTACCCGCCTTAATTCCTATGCCGGCGAGATCACAAACATGATCTACAAAATGCTGCCTGATACTCAGATTGATATCATGCCTGCGCTCGGCTCGCATATGCCTATGGAAGCTGAAGAGCTTCAGGAAATGTTCGGCGATATCCCACAGGACCGCTTTCTTGTCCACAGCTGGCGCACAGATGTAGATTGCATCGGCACTGTTCCAGGTGAATTTATCGAAGAAATTTCCGAAGGCGCTGTAAGCAATGCAGTACCTGTCGAAGTCAACCGCCGGATACTCGACAAATCCTACGATCTGATAATTTCCGTCGGCCAGGTTGTACCTCATGAGGTTGTAGGTATGGCCAACTTCAATAAGAATATTTTTGTTGGCTGCGGCGGGCTCGGCATGATCAGCAACAGCCACATGATTGGTGCAATTTACGGCATGGAAAGGATGATGGGGCGTGATAATACACCTGTCCATCGTTTGTTCGATTATGCCGAACAGAATTTCCTTATGGACGTTCCACTGCTTTATATACTGACAGTGGTAACTTCAACGCGCGAAGCCAATTCAGTAAATAGTCTGGCAATTGGTCGCAGTCGTGATTTGTTCAGCCGTTCAATTAAAATCAGTCAGCAGAACAACCTCAATTTCCTTGACAAGTCCATGAGGAAAATTGTTGTCTGGCTGGATCCCAAAGAATTCCGTACTACCTGGGTTGGCAATAAATCGATTTATCGCACGCGAATGGCAATCGCTGATGGCGGCGAACTTATTGTACTGGCTCCGGGTTTGCGACGCTGCGGTGAAGACATGGAAAATGATGCGATTATCCGGCGTTACGGCTATGTCGGCCGCGATAAAGTACTTGAGCTGTATAAAAATGATCCGGTAATGAGAAATGCAGCTTCAGTCGCCGCCCATCTGATTCATGGCTCATCTGACGGACGTTTCAAAATCACTTATGCGCCGGGTTACATGAGCCGCGAGGAAATTGAATCACTTAATTTTAAATACATGGATTTGGCAGAAGCGCTGGAACTCTATAATCCTGATAATTTCAAAGATGGCCTTAATGTTGTTAATGGTGAAGAAATTTATTTTATCAGCAATCCGGCGGTCGGACTCTGGGCTGATCGCGATCGCTTCAACCGCAGCTGATGGAATCAACCACTGCTGTAACTGTAACAACGGCTGCTCGCAGCATTTCAACTGCAGCTGATACCGCTGAAACGCAGCGTATCAGATTTTCGAATTAACAAGGAGTACTAAAATGAAAGTGACCAGCACAGCAATAGTTGATGGCATCATGGATCCCCAGTACGGAAAATACGGCACGCAGAAAGGCCCGCACGGCCGCTGCACACGTTCTTTCCCGCTTCTGATCGAGGATGCACCAGAAGGAACAGTTTCATTTGCCATTATTATGGAAGATAAAGACGCGATTCCGATTAACGGCTATTCCTGGATTCACTGGACAGTAGCTAATCTTACCCGTACAGAGCTTGCAGCAAATGAGAGTCTGACCGCAACCGATTTTGTGCAGGGGCAGAACAGCCTGTCTGGGAAAATAGCTAACGTTGATAAAGAATTAGCCATTGGTTACCAGGGCCCCGGTGCTCCGGAAAGACCGCACATTTATGAAACGCATGTCTTTGCTTTGGATACAATGATCGACATAGAGCCTGGCTTTTACATGAATGAACTTTACTGGAAAATGAAGGGTCACATTCTGGATCAATATACCCTCGAGGGCAAATATATCAACTAAAAAGGAATCTGAAGTTTCGTGGTACAGAAGCTAACGAAATCCTGAAGCAAGCACAACAATACTTTGCGAAACGGGAAGCGAGCAGTATCAGGTTATACCGGCTGCTCGCTTTCGCGTGTTTTTTCGCGAGCTTTTTCACGTGCCTCACGTATAGCCTGCTGCAGCAGTTTAAGATC
>CAZOMW010000011.1:0-6435 GCA_964581135.1 uncultured Oscillospiraceae bacterium | reverse complement strand
TTTCGCGAGCTTTTTCACGTGCCTCACGTATAGCCTGCTGCAGCAGTTTAAGATCCTTAAGCTGGTTCAAGCGAACGCTGCGGTTTTGAGTGGCTTTAACGACAAGCAGAGTCTGCTCACCGGCAAGCATGGACTTGGTTGATTCCTCAGTAACCGAGCGAATGTCATTCAGGTCGAAATCAAAATCGTTGCGTCCGTCGTTGCCGTACAAACGTGTGGTTGTCAGGATAAGCGAACGTTTGCGCAGGAGCAGCAGCTCGCGGCTGCAGTAGAAGAGCGCGAAAATTGAAGTGGCCAGAATCATCAGGTCGATCATGGGAAAACTCTGGCTGATCGTATCGCTGCGTGTAGTAAGAAAATACACAGAAGCTCCGATACCGACAATTGATAACGGCAGGCCGATTATCAGACCAATAAGGTTGTACTGACCGATTGCAAGGATACGGTCACCGCGTTCATCATTATTACGCTCGGCAGGTATGGTTTTTGATTTTCTTGCGGACGGGCTCATTCTTGTTCCTCCTGGTTTTTCAGGTCGCGCGAAATCGCACGATATATTTCAGCTCTGCCATCAGCCGGCAGAGCGGCAATCGCTTCGTCAAGTAACTCGGGATATTTAGCAAATACTATCGGCCAGGCCTGATGCAGGCCTTTAATCAACAGATCAGCGTGTTGGGGCATACCTATCTCAACCAGATAGAACATGATGTTATTAGCTACATCAACCGCTGCTTTTTCTGCTACTTGTTCCTCTTTCAATTTGACAATGTCGAACAAACGCGAACCGTAATGCTTGTCTTCCCGACAGGAACGCAGATAAAGCGCGGCAGCATCATAGAATTCCAACTGCAGCGCCCGCAGCTTATCAATTGCAGCGGCCATTGCCTGCTGGAATTCAGGCCGGGCGAAAAAGCGTTCGTAATCCTTGCGGGCTCTTTTATACAAACGGGGACTGCCGTAATTCTGACTGAAAAACAGAATCGACGTAATCAGTTCCAGAAACTTGTCGCCGTAACGTTCTTCTTTGCGGCTGATTCTGAAAAAACGGGCCGACCATAATATCAGACGGTCACGAGCAATTACCTTTTCCGGACTGTCCCCCGCTGACAGTCGCTCCAGTTGTTCCCGCCTGCTAACAGGATTTTCCGGTAAATCAAGATAAGATTCGGTATCGCTGTTACGGCTTATTTCATTTTCAGTACCGCAGTACAAACAGAAAACCCGTCCCAGCTCGTCATCAGCCTGAAAGGTTTTTGCGCATTTACGACATTTAACATCCTTGAGGGGCATAGTTTACTCCTTTTTGTGGCGCCCGGTTGCAGTGGGCGGCCAGTCGCCGCCAGTAGCGCCAACTGAGTTTGGATTATTACACTATACCCTGCCGGCGTCTGCTTGAAAAGGCCGTAGTGCCTGCATAACAGGCCTGTGCGACTGCTTTCTGCTGATATCAGCAGGGCTCAGGAGATTTGCATGGCATATAAGGGCCGTGTTAAAATGAAACGCTGAAAGAGGAGATGTTGAATATGCCGCCTGCAGCCAGAACCCCGGCAGAACAAACCGCCAAAACCCCTGTATACAAACGACTGCCGCTGCGTACCGGCTTCGCGACTCTTGTCGGTCGGGCAGTAAGCCGACTGCTCAGGCTGCTTGGCCGTGGTGCGACAACATTGCCTGGTCGGATCAGCCTGACGATTGATCCTGATCTGTTACGGCATCTGACGGCAGGCAGACAGGTTTTTTTGATTACAGGTACTAACGGCAAAACAACAACCGTGCGGATTATCTGTACTTTACTGGAGCAAAGCGGGGTTCAGGTTACCACCAATACCTCGGGCGCCAATCTTGATTCCGGCCTGGCTACAACCTTGATCACAGCACAGAAAGCTATACGGGCAGCTGATCGCAGCGCCACTGGTAATGCTTTCGTTTTTGAAATTGACGAGGCTTATTTCGGCAAAATTGCTGATCAGCTCAATCCGTCAGTTTCTGTGGTAACTAATTTTTTCCGTGACCAGCTGGATCGATATGGTGAGCTTCGAACCACGCGCGATCTGATCGAAAAAGGCATCGCTAAAATAAACTCTGCCATAGTTCTTAATGCGGATGACTCTCTCTGTGCTTCATTGGGCCGCTACCGCCCTGGACAATCAAGTTATTTCGGCATGGCTGAGGAAATGCTGTCTGAACAGCCGACCCGTTCCTCGGATGAAGCTGCCTATTGCAGCTACTGCGGGGGACAATACGCCTATAATGGCCGCAGCTACGGTCATCTTGGCCGCTTTCACTGTCCGCAGTGCGGCTTCACTCATCCCGAACCGGATTTAACAGTAGAGGTTATCTCGACTGAAGCCAGCCGGGGAGAACAAGGGCAGCAGCTGGCTTTCCGGCGCAAGGACGGGGAGACGGCTCAGGGCTTTCTGCCCATTCCCGGGATTCATAATGCCTACAATGCAGCTGCCGCAGTATTGGCTTTGCAGGTTGCCGGCTATCCTTTATCCATTCTCGCAGATAAGCTGTCTGCTGCCAGTCCGGCATTCGGGCGTATGGAGCGGTTTCAGGCCGAGGGCAGAGAAGTCTGCCTGCTGCTGGTAAAGAACCCGGTAGGGATGGACCGGGCTCTGGAATACGTAACAGCAGCTCAGGACATGGGTGGAGCCTATCTGCTCCTGAACAGTGAAGAGCCCGACGGTCGTGATGTTTCCTGGATCTGGGACGTTGATTTTGAAAGTCATCCTCTGCCGGCGCCGGTTTACATTTCCGGTAAGCGCTGTCATGACCTGGCGTTACGATTGTACTACGGCGGCCACAAGCGTGAAGATCTGATCACAAGCCCGGACGCTATTGCTCTCTTTGCTCAGGCGCTGACAAACTGCCCGCCCGGGCGCTGCCTTTACATACTGCCCAATTACACTGCGATGCTGCAGCTGAGGGCGTATCTTGCCGGCCGCTATAATCTGCGTCCTTTTTGGGAATAAACCCGGAGGGAAAACGAATGAACAGTTCTAAACAAATTACTGAACTGAACGAAATAATTCAATTAAATTCGCGGGCTGAACCGAATTCAGAAGCTGAACTGAATACGCAAGCCGAATTAAAGGCGCATGAGCCAGTTCGTATTGCGCATCTCTATCCGGATATGCTGAATTTGTACGGCGATCGGGGCAACCTGATTGCCTTGCGTCAGCGACTTGCCTGGCGCGGGATTAAAAGCGAGGTCGAACCAATCGGCCTGAATGCAGACTACGTGCCTGAGCGCTACGATCTGACTTTTATCGGCGGTGGTCAGGATTATGAACAAAGCCTGCTCTATGATGATCTGATTAAGCGAAAAAGTGCTGCGATCCGTGAAGCTGTTGAACAGAATCGCGTTTTCCTTTGTATTTGCGGCGGTTATCAACTGATGGGTCAGTATTATCTTACCAATGAGAATAAAACGATTGCCTGCCTTGGAATAATGGATCATCACACGGAAGCCTGCCGGGAAAGGCTGATAGGTGATACCGTTTATGAATCGGAATTGCTGGCCGCTAAAGGATTGCCAAGCCGTTTATATGGCTTCGAAAACCATTCCGGCCGCACATTCCTCGGAAGCGGTACCCGGCCTCTGGCTTCAGTTGTTAAAGGTTTCGGCAATAATGGTGATGATAAAACAGAAGGCGCAATCTATAAAAATGTTTATTGCACCTATTCTCATGGCAGCTTCCTGCCTAAGAATCCGGCGATGACAGACTTCCTGATTCTTACCATGCTACAGCACCGTCAACCGGAATTTACAAACCTGCCGCCGCTGAATGATGAACTTGAAAATAATGCCAGACATTATCTGGAACAACTTAACTGAGAAAGTATCTGGTTGTTTAGCAACTGATAAAAACCACTTACTATAGCCGGTCGCCTTTTATTAACGTGGCTTTCAGCCTCACAATCAAGTTGATTAGTTAGTTCCGTTTGGTTGCATCCATAGTCGGCGGCGATATATAATTATCGGGGCAGAAGGCGTCTCTGAAATCAAAGGGACGTCTTTGCGGTTTTGTTGAGAATGCATCTGCTCAGAGGGGGAAAAGGTATGGTAAAGGCGATTGTCGGAGCCAATTGGGGCGACGAAGGCAAGGGTAAACTTACTGATATGTTCGCTGAACAGGCTGATGTTGTAATCCGTTTTCAGGGAGGCGCCAACGCCGGCCATACCATAATCAACAATTATGGCAAGTTCGCACTCCACCAGTTGCCTTCCGGAATTTTCAACAGTCAGACAACAAATATTATCGCCAATGGCGTAGCGCTAAGCATACCAGCTCTACGTACAGAAATTGACAAAGTGATGGCTGACGGGGTGCCGGCACCGCGACTGCTCATATCCAATCGAACACAAATGGTAATGCCTTATCATATTCTAATGGATCAATACGAAGAGGAACGACTTAGCGGCAAGGCTTTTGGATCCACCAAATCCGGAATCGCGCCTTTTTATTCTGATAAATATGCCAAAACCGGTTTTCAGGTATCAGAACTGTTTGATGAAGCTTCTTTGCGCGAACACCTTAAGAGTGTTCTCGAAGTTAAGAATATTCTGATTAAACATTTATACGGTCAGGATCCGGTCAGCTTTGACGATATTATGACCCGGTTGATCGACTGGCGCGAGTTCATTCGTCCTTATATAGCCGACACCTCCGCCTATCTGCATGAAGCGCTGCGCACAGGCAAAAAGATTCTGCTTGAAGGTCAGCTCGGTGCTCTAAAGGATCCTGATTTCGGAATCTATCCGTTTACAACCTCATCCTCGACTCTTGCCGGTTACGGTACTGTCGGTGCTGGTATACCACCCTACGAAATTCAGGAAGTAATCGCTGTAACCAAAGCTTATTCCAGTGCTGTTGGTGCCGGCGCCTTTGTCAGCGAAATATTCGGCGAGGAAGCCGAGACGCTGCGTCGCCTGGGCGGCGATGCCGGTGAGTACGGTGCCACAACCGGACGGCCGCGCCGCATGGGTTGGTTTGATGTCGTCGCGACCAGATACGGCTGCCGCGTGCAAGGCGCTACTTCAGTGGCACTGACAGCGCTGGACGTGCTTTCCTATCTTGACGAAATCCCCGTCTGTGTTGCCTATGAAATTGACGGCAAACGAACTGAAAATTTCCCGCCCACCACTGAATTGAACCGTGCTAAACCTATTATCGAAAAACTGCCCGGCTTCCGCAATGATATCCGCGGCGTCACCGATTTCGAAAAGCTTCCGGCCGCCGCGCAGGATTATGTCCGCTTTGTCCAAAAAGCCATTGGCGTACCAGTCAGCCTGGTATCAACCGGTCCGCGCCGGGAAGAAATAATCCATCTGTCACACCCGATTTAAGAAGTTCTGTCCCTGGAGGAGATCATCACATGCAACACGAAGCGATTCTGATTCTCGACTTCGGCAGCCAGTACAATCAGCTGGTAGCCCGTCGTATCCGTGATTTGCAGGTTTATTGTGAAGTACTGCCATATACGGCTCCGATCGAACAAATCCGCTCCCGTGGCTATCGCGGGATCGTTTTTACAGGCGGTCCGGGCAGCGTAAATGCTGAAGACGCACCAACCTGTGACCCTGAAATCTACCAACTCGGGATTCCGATTCTGGGCATCTGTTACGGTGCCCAACTGATGGCGCAGCAGCTGGGAGGTTGTATTGCTTCCGGCGTCAGCCCTGAATCAGGCAGGGTTGACCTGAACGTTAATCCTGATTTTGCGCTTTTTAGATCAATTGAGTCCGGTACCAGCTGCTGGATGAGCCATAACGATCTGATTACGGACCTGCCTGCCGGCTTCAGCACCGCTGCTGAAACACCATCCTGTCCAATCGCTGCCATGGCAGATCCAGAACGCGATTTCTACGGCGTGCAGTTCCATCCCGAGGTGCAGCACACACCCGATGGTACCGCCATGCTAAGTAATTTCCTGTTTGATATCTGCGGCTGTGTGGGTGACTGGCAGATGTCAACCTTTGTGGCTGACAGTATTGAAAAACTTCAGAACATGGTCGGCGACCAAAAGGTACTTTGTGCAATGTCAGGCGGAGTAGATTCCTCAGTTGCCGCCCTGCTGGTTCATAAAGCCATTGGTCATCAGCTGACCTGCATTTTTGTTGATCATGGAATGCTGCGGCTGGATGAAGGTGATCAGGTGGAACAGGTATTCTGCACCCGCTTTGATATGAACCTGATCAGAGTTGATGCCAGGGAACGTTTTCTGAACCGTCTTCATGGAATTACCGACAGCGAAACCAAGCGCAAAATTATCGGCGAAGAGTTTATTCGCGTTTTTGAGGAAGAGGCGCGAAAAATCGGTAACGTCGATTATCTGGTGCAGGGCACTATTTATCCGGATGTTATTGAAAGCGGCAGCGGTGAAGCGGCTGTGATTAAAAGCCACCATAATGTCGGCGGCCTCCCTGAA
>CAZOMW010000010.1:21238-26954 GCA_964581135.1 uncultured Oscillospiraceae bacterium | reverse complement strand
GTTCAAAATGAAAGGCAACAACATTCCAGGCACCCTTAGTATATTACCATCGGGCATATTTCTCAAGTCTTGACAGTTACCGTTATGTGTTGTAACCGCAGGCGTAACAAATGCGTTATCAGACTCAGGAGGCTGCAGCCGCCAGTGTTACGGAGGCAGCGCCCTCAGCCAGCAGTACCGTTCGCGCGGCCTGCATAGTAGCACCGGTTGAAAGAATATCGTCAATCAGGAGCAAATGCCGCCCCCTGATCGGTTCCGGTTGACAAATGTAAAAGGCATTCTCGACGTTTCGCAGTCGTTCAGACATTGTTTTCAACTCGCTTTGACGACTGGTTGAGCGGTTTCTGCCAAGACAAAACGACCAGTCAGGCAACAGTAATCGTCGGGCAATACCCTGTGCAATTAAGCCGGCCTGATTATAGCCCCGTTCCCTCTCCCTTTCCGCATGAAGCGGAACGGCAAGAACAGCAGACCATTCCACACCTGATTTGCCTTGCCGCAGCAAAGCATCTGTGAGAAAAGCTGCAAAAGCTGTACTGATTTCCGGCGAATCCCCAAACTTCAAACGCAATAGCGCTTGTTGTACAAGTCCCTTATAGTGGAAAGCACAAATAGCGGCTGGTAACTTTGAGTCAACGCGTAAAGCAGCCAGCCGTTCATTGCCATAGCGAAAGGGAAGCTTAACAAGGCACTGACGACAGACATTTTCGAATAATGTTTCTGCGGGGTAACAGCGTCGCCGGCAAAAATGGCAGACTGTCGGGAAAATCGTTTCACGCAGCCACATGCCAACCGGGTGCGGGAATTCTGATTTCATGAATCAGGATTTTTGCCAGCCTCAGTAGCTAACGTCAGCAACGGCAGCTCATCGACATCGCCCTTATCTTTAAGTCTTAGTAAATCAACAAGGATTGTCTGACGGCTGCGGCTTTCAACCCGCCGGATTGTAGAGGCCAGAATATTTCTGTTGGTAATCAGGAACAAATGATGGCGCGCACGGGTTACTGCCGTGTAAAGAATACTGCGGTTCAGTAATCCCGGAGCTCCGGGCGGCAGCGTTAGAACAACTGCCGGGTATTCACTTCCCTGACTTTTATGAACTGTGATCGCATAAGCAAGTGACAAATCATCCTGAGTTTGAATATCGTAGCAAATGAGCCGGTTATCATCAAACAATACTGTCATATCACCAGTTGTCTCATCCAGCGCGTGAACAATGCCCGTCTCGCCATTGAAAATGCCTTGCGGACTTTCTTCGGCAGCGCCGTTTTTGGCAAAACCTTTGTCAGGTCCAGCTTCCTGCGGATTATAATTATTCCTAGTCTGCATAACTCTGTCACCGACCCTGAACTCCCTCCGGGAATTATCAGTACTTCGGTCGGCAGACGGCGGGTTCAGGCTTTGCTGAAGGGCTGTGTTAAGTGCTATTACTCCACAGTCACCTTTTCGCATTGGTGCAAGTACCTGAACATCACTCATGAAATCGTAGCCGTATTTTTCCGGCAATACATGCTCGACAAGCCGGACAGCTGCTTCAGCCATATCTGCTGCAGTTTCGCGGGTAATCAGAATAAATGAGCTACTGATACTCTGATCAAGCTCCGGCAGTAGACCATTGCGTATTCGATGGGCGTTGGCAACAATAAGACTGCCGGCATCCTGTCGAAAGATCTTCGTAAGTCGCCTGACCTGAACTGCTTCACTGGCAAGCAGATCATCCAGAATCTGACCGGGCCCGACTGAAGGCAGCTGATCGGCATCGCCGATCATGATCAGTCGTGTTCCGGTTTGTATCGCGTCCACAAGATTATTCATCAGAAAGACATCAAGCATTGAGCTTTCATCAACCAGCACAAAATCTGCTTCTATAGGATTATCGACATTTCTCTGAGGCTTGGGTGCTATGGAAGGATCATCAGGACGGAAAGTAATTTCCAATAATCGATGCAGTGTCTGCGCTTCCCTGCCTGTTACTTCACCCAGCCGTCTTGCGGCTCTGCCGGTCGGGGCAGCTAATTTCATTTTACCGCCCAGTAGTTCAATCATCTGACAAAGCTGCTGAAGCAGCGTGGTTTTTCCCGTGCCGGGTCCGCCGGTAATAATAAGAAACGGATACTGTAAAGCCGCTATCAAAGCCTCATTTTGTTCATCAGAAAGCTTTTGTTTAAAAGAGAACTTATTCTTCTGTAACAGATCGCGAGTATTTTTCTCAGAGCTTAAATCAGGTCGAAAACCAGGTTTAGAACCGGCAATTCGCCTTACATGTCGACTTGTCGCCAGTTCAGTGCCGTAAAGAGACGCCAGCATGACGATTTCAGTCGGACCTTCCGGGCAATCAAGGGTAACCCTGCGAATCGACTGCGATGCCAGGAAGCGCCTTACACCTTCTGATTCGGCTGGAATTTGAAATTTCAGCAAGGCACCTGCCTGATTAATCGCCTGAATCAATGGCACCCCGGTGTGACCTTGATTGGTTGCCATAGTCAGCACATGCTGCAGTGCGCTTGCTACCCTGAAGGATGAAGCCGGATTGATGCCCATCGCCAAAGCAATGCTGTCTGCTGTCAGGAAACCAATATCAGGGATATCATCTGCTAAAGCATAAGGATTTGACTGAATAATTCGAACCGCCGCCGGGCCGTACAGGCGATTAATCCGCATAATTCTGGCTGGTCCGATTCCGTATGGAGCCAGAAACAGCGACAACTCCTCGAATTCCTTTTTCTGCTTCATTTCTGCAGCAAAGCCGGCAGCTTTACGTTTGCCGATTCCGGGAATTCCGGCTATACGGTCTGGTTCTTCTTCCAGAACTTTTAGAGATTCATCACCGAACCGGAGGACAATTTTACGCGCAGTAGCCGGGCCGATACCCCGAATTAAGCCGGAAGAAAGATAACGTTCAATTGCCCGGGCTTTGCTGGGCAGAATCGTTTCATAACGACTAACCTCAAAGCGCGGACCGTACTCAGGATGACGCGTCCAGTGACCATGCAGTCGAACAGGCTCGCCTTCGTTCAAAGTAGGCATAGTGCCGACAGCGATCGGATCCTCCGGCGCCTCCAGTCCAAGTACGGTATAGCCGTTGCGATCATTTCGGTAAAGAATCGTATCTACAGTACCCTCGATAACCATCTCACCAACCGGGAGAACATTGCTGTCAACAGTTCCGTTCAAATTCAGCTGTCGATTTGAATCAGAGCCCTGCATCTGTGCGCAGCCTTGCAGCAAGATCAAGCTTCTCCCAGGGCAGATCCGGGCGACCGAAATGCCCGTAAGTCGAAATCTTTTTATAGATAGGACGGCGCAGGTCAAAACGGTTGATGATCGCGGCCGGCCGCAGGTCAAGATATTTATGGAGCAGAAGGGCGATATCTTGATCAGGTATAACGCCGGTATTGAAAGTATCTACATTTACTGAAACCGGTTTCGCTACGCCGATCGCGTAAGCAATCTGGATCTCGCATTCTCTCGCCAGACCAGCCGCTACTACATTCTTGGCAGCATACCGCGCGGCATAAGATGCTGAGCGATCAACTTTTGTAGGATCCTTGCCCGAAAAGGCACCGCCGCCATGGCGGGAAAAACCACCGTATGTGTCAACAATTATCTTGCGCCCGGTAAGGCCTGAATCGCCTTGCGGGCCGCCGATGACAAAGCGTCCTGTTGGATTAACCAGAATCCGTGTATTTTCATCATAAAATTCTGACGGTAATACAGGCTTTATTACTTTTTCAATAACTAACGCTCTCAAGTCGGGCTGGCTGATCTGCTCCACATGCTGGGTCGAAATGACAACCGTATCTACATGGACAGGTTTATTATCAACATAGGAGATGGTCACCTGGCTTTTTCCATCCGGCAGTATGCGGGTTTCACCTGCTTTGCGGACCTCAGCAAGTTTTTCACACAAAGCATGCGCTAATGAAATCGGCATCGGCATGAACTCCGGGGTATCGCTGTTGGCATAACCAAACATCATACCCTGATCACCGGCCCCGGTGGAAAGTGTATCATCAGTTTCACCGGTTCGGTTTTCAAGCGCCTTGTCAACGCCCCGGGCAATGTCCGGTGATTGCTCATTAATGCTTGTCAGAACGGCACAATCATCAGCATCAAACCCGAAACTGTGGCCTGTATATCCAATTTCACGCACACATTCGCGGGCGATTCTGGGTATATCGGCATAGGCCGTTGTTGTAATTTCACCCATTATCAGTACCATGCCGGTGGTAACCGCTGTTTCACAGGCAACTCTGGCCAGTGGATCCTGTTCAAGGATTGAATCGAGGACCGCATCTGAAATCACATCGCATATTTTATCGGGATGCCCCTCCGTAACAGATTCTGAAGTGAATTTCCATTTCCCTTTTTGATACATAATTAACCTTTCCGTTTCTCCTATCCTGATGCGTCAAACAAAAAAAGCCTCTCGTCAGAGAGGCACTGCTAAAAAAGTCCTCATCTGTCAGGTTGTCACCTGCTGGAATTAGCACCGCTGCATAACCGCGGTTGCCGGGCTTCGTAGGGCCAGTCCCTCCGCCACTCTTGATAAGATGAACTTATATAAAATTTTATTGTTGCAACAGCTAAAGCTGCAACCATTCTTTCGTTCAAATAATCATAGCACGCACATCCTGCAGCCGCAATAGTTCGAGCGCTCTTACTATTGCTGCAAATACGACAGGCAAGGGGCTAAAACCCTGAATTTGCTTGCCACCTGCCGGTAGTTGTCGGATAATGATTAGCGACCCCGGCACCGGAAAATTCCATAGGAAACGATAAAAGCCAAAGAAATAATCAAGATGAGGAGACCACAATGATTATCGACCTGCGCAGTGACACAGTAACCAAGCCAACACCTGAAATGCGGACAGCAATGGCTCAGGCAGATGTTGGCGATGATGTTTATGGTGATGACCCCACGATTCTTGAACTAGAAGCTACAGGGGCTAAAATGCTGGGTAAGGAAGCCTGCCTTTTTGTAGCCAGCGGTACTATGGGTAACCAGATTGCTCTGATGAGCCAAACCCAGCCTACAAACGAAATTATTCTGCCGGAAACCTGCCATATTCTGGAGCACGAAGCCGGGGCAGCAGCTCTTTTGTCAGGTATTCAGATGCGCTGTCTGCCTGTGAATGCTGACGGCCTAATGGATCTGGCCAAGGTTGAAGAAACAATCCGGAAAAATCCCGATAATATCCATAGTCCCACAACAGCACTGCTGCATTATGAGCAAGCTGATTCGGATGGCCGGATAATTCCGCTATCTTACCAGCAGGAAATCAAGCAGTTGGCCGAAAAATACAAGCTGAGCGTTCATATTGACGGTGCCCGTTTATTCAACGCAGCCACGACACTAAATACAGATGCAGCGATACTTGCCGCTCAGGGAGATACTGTTTCCGTCTGCCTTTCAAAAGGACTTGGCGCTCCGATCGGTTCATTGCTTGCCGGTTCAGCTGCAACAATCAGGCTGGCGAGGCGTAAGCGCAAGATGCTGGGAGGCGGCTGGCGACAGGGCGGAGTACTGGCAGCGGCCGGTTTGATTGCTTTGAAAGAAATGTCTAAAAGACTTGATGTCGATCATGATAACGCCCGTTATCTTGCGACTGAACTGCAGCGCCGCAGCGAGTGGTTTTCTTTGGACCGGATGCCACAGATCAATCTGGTCTTCTTCCGCCTGAAAGGCTATCCACTGTCACCTGCTGATCTCATA
>CAZOMW010000010.1:4133-21228 GCA_964581135.1 uncultured Oscillospiraceae bacterium | reverse complement strand
AACTGAATGACGTTGGGGTTCTGGCCCGAACCTCCGATGTAGGCGGCATGCGCTGGGTAACACACCACGGCGTAACCCGTGAAATGCTTGAGCAGGTAGTTGGTTATATTGATGCTTTCGCAGCAGATGCTAAACGATCGACAGCTCACAACTAATGATTTAATCAATTTATCTGCTTTAGTTGCCTGACAACTGTCACGGCTTTGTTCAGCCAATTGTCGCTTATCAAACTAATATTTCAAAATAATAGTATCTATGCGGCCGGATCAGATCTGATCCGGCCGTTTTTGTCAGCTTCTGACTGACATCTTACCGTTGGCATAAACAAGTAAGCGAGTAGACTTTGTTTAGGCCAAATGAAAGGTGTGAGAAAGATAGGACGCAGAATTTTAGTTGCTGACCGTGATCCGGTTTATGTTCAGGCCCTGGCTCAGCGGATTCAAAAGCATTGCCCCGCCAGTGATGTTTCAATCGCTTCGGATGAACTTTCCTACCAGACTCAACTTGCAAGCGCCGGCAGCGAGTTGTCACTGATAGTCAGCGCCGCTCAGTTCCCCGTCGGTGATCTGCCTTCTGGTGTCAGCCAGCTGATATTGCTGGAAAGCCCGATCGAAGCAAACGCGGACCACGCAGATGACAAGCTGTTGGCACCGCCGCTCAGGCTTGGTTCAGTACAACCGATCCTCAAACGGCTCGATCTGGTGAAGAACAAAGATAACGGGGCTCAATCTCCGGACTTAAGCAATCACCAACTGGAACCAGAATACGTCGATCGTCAGGAAGTAGCACGGCAAGCTGATTTTGCGCACGCAGGAGCTGCCGGAGTGCGAGAAAATCTTCCGCTTAATGAATATCCATCTGGATCAGCAGATGATTCGCAATCTAAGCTTAAAAATGCCGGCAGAATCATTCTGATGTTCACACAGACAACTAATGGCCGCTTAGCTGAATATACAGACTGGCGCTGTGCAGAATTAAGTAAAACGGGAAGCACTGTATACTACCTGGCACTGCTTCCAAATATTCTCTGCCGGCAGGCTCCATTAACAGGACCACAAACGGGTTCCGGCTTATCCGACTTATTACTGCGAATCAGCGGTGGCGGCTTAAGCGTGTCTGAGCTGGGAAGTTATATGGCTATTGATCGACAGGGTCGTCTCCAGATCAGGCCAAGTGACCGGGCAGATGATCTGCTGGACTGCCGGCCTCAGGACCTGTTTCAACTCGTAGTTCTTCTACGTGAGCGGGTTCTGGCTTCTGAAGACAACCTGCTGGTTGTTGAAGCAGCGTGTGTTTCGTTCAGAGCTGTACAGGCAATTGTCCCTTTATTTGATGTCGTAGAAATAATTATGCCCGACGAAAGCGATTTTGCCGGCAAGGCTTTATTACGTGAAATCGGTGAACTGCTTCCGGAATTATCTGCGTCGGCAAAATTAAAACAAATAAACGAGCTTTCCTTCAAAGAACAGCGGATTAAGGCTCTGAGGACAGCACGTAATGCAACCGTTTGATGCTTCTATAAAACAACAGTTAGCTGAAAGAGTTCTGGCTTTGCTTGCCAATGCGCGTGATCCGTCAGATCTTGAATTTCGACAGGTAATTGCCAGAGCAGTGGCTGAACGCTACAGTGGTTCGCGCTTAAGTCTGCAGGAACGACAGCAAATAGCGTCGCAGCTGTTTAATGTATTGCGTGGTCTTGATATTCTGCAGCCCTACATGGATGACCCAAGTGTTACCGAAATAATGGTTAATGGTCCTGATCAGGTTTTTATCGAACGTGCCGGTGTTATCCAGGAATCTGAACTTCATTTCGACAGTCGACAGCACCTGACCGAGGTTATCAGTAATTTTTTCAGCAAAGCTAATCGTCTGTTGAATGAATCCAACCCGGTTGCAGATGTTCGTTTGCCCGGAGTTGCACGCGCTCATGCTGTGCTGCCACCCGTTGCGCCGGATGGGCCTGTACTCTCCATTCGCAAATTTACCGGTATCAGACCGGACTTGACTGTTCTGGAAAATCAAGGCTTTGTTAATCGGCAAGGAGCTGACCTGTTGCGGCAGGCGGTTGCTGCAAGAAAAAGTATTTTTATCAGTGGCGGTACAGGCACAGGTAAAACTACGCTTCTCAATGCTTTATCAGGCTGCATAGATCAACGCGAAAGAATAATAACGATAGAAGATGCGGCTGAACTGAATCTGCAGGGTATACCGAATCAGGTTCGACTGGAAGCACGAGTCTCTGCCAGCGCTGGTGATTCAGTTACTATCTCAGACTTAATCAAAGCTGCTTTAAGAATGAGGCCGGATCGAATTATCGTTGGCGAAGTTCGCGGCAAGGAAGCGTTTGACATGCTTTCGGCTATGAATACCGGGCACCAGGGGTCGTTATCTACAGGACACGGTAATTCCTGTGGCGATATGCTATTACGTCTGGCAGTCATGACGCTGGGAGCAGCTGATCTGCCTTATCAGGCTATCCTGCACCTGATTGCGGCAACCATAGATCTTGTAGTCCATCTGGTAAGACTTGTTGACGGCAGAAGAATGATCTCAGAGATAGCTTGTATCAACCGTGTTGAGAACGAAAAGTTTGTTCTGGATACACTGTATAGAGGTAAAGCAGATGTTTAACCGCAAATCACCAGCAATAAAGCTGCTATTCTCATTTTGTAAAATAGCAGGCCTGTTTGCGGTTAGTTTTTTATTAGCAGGTTTGTTCGTTGTTTCTTCCTTGATCAGATTAGGGCTCGCCTTGCCGGCGGCGCTAATGCTTTCAGCCGGTTTGAAAAAGCTGAGCAGTAACCGGCTGCAAAGTAATCGCCGCGAGCAATACAAAGCTCTACTTTCTTATCTGCTCGCACAGGCCAGTATTGGCCGTTCGCTGGAACAATCCATTGCTTCTGCCCATCAGGCTCTTGCTATAGATTATCCCGTGTTTCATCCCTTCAGCCTTATGCTGCAGCAGGCGGAACATCAGATACTGGGGAACCAGCCGGTAGCTGCTGTTATTGATGACCTGGTGCAACAGCTGTATTGCCCTGAGGCTTCAATTGGATTAGGAATCCTCCGCCGGATACCACTGTCAGGCTCGACACTCGTTACCTATTTACGGCGTGCTGATCAGTCGCTCGCGGATCTTGTCGAAATCAAACGCGATATCGCTGCACAGCATGCCCGCACTGCTTCAGAGGCTGTTATTCTGGCAGTAATGCCATTTATTCTGGCTTTTCTGCTGAACCGGTCCGGAGGTTACTTTGAACCTGCATTACAGCATCCTGGCGGTACTATCGTTCTGGGCTGCTCGTTTCTGGTAGCGATACTGGCTTTGGCAATTATCCCAGGCACTGTTACACCGCAAACCTCAAAACCATTGAAGACTGCAAAGCAAAGGCAAAGCAAGATTCCATCACGTTCTGGTCAGCAGAAAGGTGCGACCAGGCTGCGAAAGCTTTTAACCAGAATACTTGGGGAAAGCTGGAACAGGCGTTTATCTGAAGCATTACTGAGGGTTTACGGTGAGAAAGAAACCTCACGTTCTGAATATGATCTGCAGAAATTGAACTACTTAATTGCTGGCTTGTTTACGGGCTTATTACTCGCATTTGCCTGCCGGCAGCCCCTTCTTGCGCCCGTTCCGGCTGTCGCATTGATTTTCCTGCAGGATCAACAATTGTTCCGGCGAGCCAAACAGGAAGAATTAGTCTTACTGGCTTCTTTCCCTTATTTTCTTCAGGTTAATGTTTCATTGCTTGAAACCGGATTAACTACGCATCATGTGCTGGATTTGACTACGACTGCCTTTGCCGAAGTTGAAGCGAAAACTTCGGATCAGCAAGTTGCTGCCGGTACTGCAGGTTCAATCCCGGTCGCTGCCGGAACACCAATGGGCCGTGATGCGTTACAGATAAAAAAGGGACTGTTGGCGGGCTGGCCGGTTGAACGTGTTTTAGCTCAAGTAGCCCAGTACAGCACAACTTCCGAACTGAGGGCGGCTTATCAGATGCTGCTGCGATACAGTCAGTTGGGCGGCGTGGAACTGCTGCAGCAGCTGCTCCAGCAGGCTCAAGCCTGTTGGACGGTATACAGGAGCACTTCCCGCAGCAGCATGGACGAACAATCAATTCGGATGTTTTTACCCATGATGCTGGATTTAAGTGTGATTCTGACAGTATCTTTGACGCCGGCTCTAATCATGCTGGCAACCAGCAGCTAGTCTTATCGGCTTTGACAAACCAGCGAACTTAGTAGTCGACTTCAATACAAATCAAAATAATTTTCACAAATTATGCGTACCAATCAAAACACTAAAAAAAGGACATCAGGAGGTAACTGCCATGTATCAATCCATCTGCACAAATCTGTATCACTTTCGTCATCGTTTAAAAAGTAAAAAAGGATTCGGCACACTGGAGGCAGTGATAATAATTGCTGTGATTTTGTCAATAGCTCTGCTGTTCCGCAAAACGCTAAGTGAATATGCTGCAAAGCTGATAAATGATGTATTTGCCGGCGATCCGCTCGCTAACTGAAATGAACAGCACGATTGAACGCGGGCCTTATGGGGCACAATTCATCATCTTCGGAGAGGATCAGTGTCAGGACATTTATTTTCAGATGGAAATCATGATGCGGATTCGCCCACAATACTTATTGCCTGTTTTTAGACAGACGACACCATACGGCCACAGATACACTTATCCGATTACAGGTCTTGAAAACCTCGCTGAATTGACAGTCAAAGCACCGCTGCCGCCAAAAGAGGCTTTGAGCCTTGTTCAGCAGTTACTTAAGATACTCCCACAGCTCGAAGATCAGCTGCTTTCTTTGCAGCAGGTTCTATTGCAGCCAGAGAGCATTTTTATTCGACCAGACAATAAGCAGCTACAGTTAGTCTTCCGTCCTTTTTTACCTGTATCGGATGGTGGTTCATTGTCCGGGCTTGTTCATTGGCTGGCTCAGCATGTGAGGGGAAATCGCTTTCAGCGCGCCCGTTGGCTGAAACAAGCCAGCTTTCTCGTCAGAAACTCCGAGAGAAATGCCAATCAGCCGGAAAAGCAGCAGTTTCAGGCTAAAGATGTATCTACCGAAAAGATTACATCTACCAATAAAGACGCCTCAACAAAAAAGAATGTACCTGTCGGTAAGGATGCACTCATTAATAGTGAGACAGTTTTATCTGAAGATACCTATGTGAATTTAAAGAATGTACACATCAATAATGAGACAGTTGTCTCTGAAGATACCTGTGTAAACTCAGATGTTATTACGAGTTCTGCTGCTTTTAAAGAAACCAGCAGCAAGAATAAAAAGCCCCTTAACCAGGTAAAAAAACCAGAAACGCAGCTGCTGCTGATATTTATTCTGCCGGCAGCAGTGTCTGTGTTGATCTGGATTATTGCCTGGCAAGCTGATTTGCTGGTTTCAGGCAACGGACTGAATCCAGATCAAATGCTGATAAATAATTGGCGTTTACTAGCTCTAAATGCCCTGATTTTGTGTATCCCCGGATTGCTCTTACTTTTGCGCAAGCAAGGAGTGGGATTGAACCCGTTGCCTTTTTTGCGAAAAATGATCGAAGCAATCCGAAGCAAGGCATCGGCTGGTCCCGCTATGCAAGAACGAATTCAAGAGCTGCCGACCGAGCTTTTGAGCAGTCGGCAGGAGCTGTTTCGCTTAGCCACATTATCGGAAGGAATGCTGGGTACTGACTCAGAAACTGCAGGGCAGCGCGCCTTTATTCTAAACGACGAGTTTATAATTGGCCGTGATGCCCGTAGTGTTGATCTTTGTTTGTCTGGATATGCGGTGGGTCGGCGTCATGCCCGCATCACCAGACAGGGTGCGGCTTTCTTCATTACGGATCTGGGCTCAAAAAACGGCACTCGCCTGAATGGCGAGCGCCTGAATAAACTGGAAACAATATTATTACCTGATAATTGTCAATTACAGTTCGCGGATCGGTTCTTTTACTTCGAAGCGGAAAAGCTGCCGGTAGGGAGTTGAGTATGCTGACTGCAACCGGTTCCGAAGCTGATGCGCTCTAACCAATTTTCGAAAAGCTGTTATGCCGATGATATTTTTACTTGGTGCCGAAAAGGCGGTCGCCGGCATCGCCCAGACCAGGAACAATGTAAGCGTGATCATTTAGTTTTTCATCGAGCGCGGCACAAAAAATCGGTACATCAGGATGGTCGCGATGCAGCCGTTTGATTCCCTCAGGAGCTGCGATCAGACACATAAACTTGATTGACTTGATGCCGCGCTGCTTTAGAAATGTGACAGCAGCGGAGGCCGAGCCGCCGGTCGCCAGCATCGGATCCAGCAGAACGATTTCACGATCTTCGGCGTCTTCAGGCAATTTGCAGTAGTACTCGACAGGTTCAAGGGTTTTGGGGTCGCGATAAAGGCCGATATGACCAACTTTCGCCATTGGCAGGAGGTTGAGCATTCCGTCTACCATGCCTAGTCCAGCCCGCAATATCGGAATCAGCGCCAGTTTCTTGCCAGCAAGTACTTTGGTACGGGCTACAGCTACGGGTGTTTCGATTTCCACTTCTTTGAGAGGCATGTCACGAGTGACTTCGTATGCCATAAGCATTGCCACTTCAGACACCAGTTCCCGAAACTCCTTGGTAGTTGTCCTTTTGTCACGCATCAAAGATATTTTGTGCTGAATCAGCGGGTGATCGTAGATAAAAACATTTTCCATTGCCATTTGTTTTCCCCCAAATACGATTGACTGATATTACTTAAAGTTTTCGTCCTCTAGAGCCATGATTTCGTTAACGCGGGCCTGGTGCCTGCCGCCGGCTTCAAATGGTTCAGTGAGAAAAGCATCGACGATGGCAAACGCAAGTGCTGAGCCAATGACACGGCCACCGAGAGCCAGAATATTGGCATCGTTATGCTGACGTGCCATGCGAGCCATATATTCATTGGTTGCGATCGCAGCCCGCACGCCTTTGAATTTATTGGCAGTAATGGAAATACCCAAACCGGTACCGCAGATCAGGATGCCGAAATCTACTTCCTTAGCCTGAACAGCTTTAGCTACCTGCTGAGCAAACGGGACATAGCTGGCGGCGTCAACTCCGTTGGGCGCACCATAATCAACATATTCATAGCCGTTTTTGGCTAGATGATCCATAACAAGTTTTTTCAGGGGGTAACCAGCATGATCGCTGCCTAATGCAATTTTCATATTCGACTCCTTTCGGCAACTAAATGCCTGAGTAATTTTAGCACTTGTGTAAGCGCAGACGCAATATTAACTAAAGATCCTTGTGAATGAAGCAACGGCGTCCGCTGCTATATTCATCCACTGTCTGGCCGCTGCCCTCAAGCAGGTATTTATAAGTTGTCAGGCCGTCCAGACCAACAGGCCCGCGGGCGTGAATTTTGGAAGTGCTGATGCCCACTTCAGCTCCGAAGCCGTAGCGGTAACCGTCGCTGAAACGGGTTGAAGCGTTATGGAAGACATTGCCGGAATCAACCAGCTGACTGAAGATTGTGGCTGCCGCATTATCAGCTGTCACAATAGCATCAGTATGGCCGGAACTATAGGTGTTGATGTGACTGATGGCATCTTCCAGACTTGGGACAATTTTTAGAGAAATCTTGTAATCGAGATACTCGGTGTGCCAGTCTTTTACGGGTTCGCAGCCAAGCAGGCTGCATACCTGCGGATCACCGTAAATTGTTACCCCGGCAGTACGAAGCGCTTCGGCAAGTGGCTGGAGAAGCGTATCTGCCAGATTCGAATGCAGCAGAATGGTTTCGACAGCATTACAGACGGAAACGTATTGTGTTTTACTGTCAACGGCCAGTTGAATCGCCATTTCCAGATCAGCAGCCTTATCAATATAAAGATGGCAGACACCGTCTGCATGGCCGAGTACGGGGATGCGGGTATTATCCATGATGTAGCGGACAAATTCGTTGGAGCCGCGCGGAATCAGTAAATCCACATCTTTATCCTGATCCAACAAGTCATTCACATCGGATCGGGTTTCCAAAAGTTGAATCCAGCCGGCAGGCAAGCCAGCTTCCGTACCGGCAGCAGCGATAATTTCCGTCAGTTCACGATTTGTTTCCAGAGCCTCCGAACCACCTTTAAGCAAAACGCTGTTGCCGCTTTTAAGACAAAGGGAGGCTATTTGAACCAGAGCGTCCGGACGAGATTCAAAAATAACACCGATAACGCCTATCGGACAGCTTATACGCTGCAGTATCAGCCCATCATCAAGGATCCGGTCCAGAGTTATGTGACCAAGAGGATCGGGCAGACCTATAAGATCGCCGATTCCGGCTACTGAGTTTTTGATTTTACTGTCATCAAAAACAAGGCGTTTAAGAAGTGGTGCTGCCAGGCCTTCTCTTTCGCTTCTTTCCAGATCGCGGCGGTTTGCTTCGATAATTCTGGTGCTTGAGTCCAGCAGGGCAGTTGCAATGAGCTTCAAGGCTTCGTTGCGTTGATTAATATTGGCTGCGGCTAATTGGCGGGCAGCTAATCTGGCTTGACGGGCGGATTCTGCGACATGGTTCATATTGTACTCCGGATCCTTCTAAAGGCACATATTTGTAACAGCTGGTACATGTTGCCTGAAAATTGCGTTTCGCATTTTGTGGATATCTGGATAAGCACTTGGTTTTTCCTGTGGATAATGTGGATAACTCTGTGTATAACCGTCAGGACAACGGCTTCTTGACTTTCTGCGGTCTAAACCCCCTGATAATGCTGGCTTTTACAATTCATTTGTAAAAAGATCAAAAACTGTACACATTTGAGTTTATCAGCTTTGAAGCTTGAGCACTGGGGGTTTCCCTCACTTCAGCATTTGACTGCAGGTTTTTATTTGTCCTCAAGTCATGGACACTGCCGTAAACTTGTCATAACAAGATGTCTTGTTATTTATTGATTGGATAAACTCTTTTTTTTTAGCTTTAGCTAGTTTTTCAGTTTCAGCTTTAGCTTGTTTATCAGCTTCAGCGATTCAGGGTAAAGGTATCCTTTACCGCGGCATATGATTCCGGTGTGCCGATATCAATGCAGTCACCGTCAAACAGATAAACACGTACCGGTTTTCTTGGATAAAGCCAGGCAGGAAAGTTTCCTGGCGCATCGGGTGAGTTGCCCTCAGCCAGATACTGGGCAAACATCGGCACTGTTTCCTGTTTATAGAAATATGTCGCGAAAACCGCGATATTTGTTTTCGGCTGCTTTGGTTTTTCAACCAGATTCAACACACGATTGTTATCGTCAAGTTCAGCTATGGCATAACGGGTCAAATCCTCGCCTTCTTCCATTTCACGGGCGAGAACAGTGTCCTCGTTGTACTTTAGAAAATAATTGTAGGCGTCCTTAAGATAATAGGTAAACAGATTGTCACCGGCTATAACCAGTAGATCGTCATCGATACCAAAATGCTCGATGCATAACTGAATATCGCCGATAGCTCCAAGCTTATTTGCATCGTCGGTGGTCTGGTCATCCAGTACAACCAGTTTCTTACCGCCAGTCAGCTTGCGAGTCGCAGCCCAGTCTTCAAAATGTTCTGCGAATCGATGGTTTGTGACCACAATAATAGTATCCAGGTCAGGCAGTGTATCCATTTCATCAACTATGTAATCAATAATGGGCTTACCTGAAACGGGCAGCAGCGGTTTGGGGCGATCTTTTGTTAAGGGATAGAGCCGGGTCGCGTAGCCGGCTGCAAGTACGATTCCAATCACAAGCGTTCACTCCTTTGCTTTTCGATAGGGATGTTTGAAATAATGATACATTGTGCAGCGAATATTTCCGTTATATAGCTTACGACGTTTATCGGCGGGCACGCCGACAATACGCTCGAAATGAGCCTCAGGGGACAGGACTGAAAGGCGCAGATCAGGTCGGGCTTTATCGTTTTCCAAAAACGTGCGCCCGATGCCGTAAATCAATTCCTCTGCTTCATACTGGTCCAGCATACGCTCTCCATAAGGCGGATTCGCTATTACCAGAAAACGCTCGAATCCTGTTAGTTCGCGCATTCTTTCAGCATTCAAAGTCATGGCATCTGCCTGTTCAAATCGAATCAGAGAGTCGACCCCGGCCCGTTCGGCATTGCTGCGCGCAATGGTTATCGCGGCAGGATCGATATCTGTGCCGAAAATAAACGGCAGTCTGCGATCAGCAGGCTGAGACAAATCATCGGCTTCGGCCCGGGCACGATCGAATACCGCCTTTCCAATCAAGGGCCAGTTTTCACCGGCAAAGCTGCGATTCCGGCCGGGGGCCCGACGGGTGGCGATCAATGCAGCTTCAATCGGGAAGGTTCCTGAACCACAAAAAGGGTCAAACAAGACTTCATCACTGCCTGACTCGTAGCGTGACAGCTGGATCATCGCAGCTGCCAGAGATTCACGGATTGGCGCCTGGTGGCGCAGCGGTCGGTAACCGCGTTTATGCAAACCGTCACCGCTGGTATCAATCATAAAAGTAACTTCATCGTCGACAATTGAAAATTGAATCCGCACCGTCCCGCGTTCACTTTTCTCCGGCAACTGTGCGTTTTCGGATAACCCCGCGGCATGCAGCAGACGGGCAACGATTGCTTTTTTGATTATCCTCTGGCAGGACGGAATTCCGTAAAGGATGGATTTTCGCGAATAGCCGTTAACAATAAATACGGCCTGATGGGGTATCCAATCTTCCCAGGGCAACGCACGGGTACTGTCGAAAAGTGTGTCAAAGTCTTTGGCTGCAAATGAAGTTAATAAAGCCAGGACACGCTCCGCCGAACGCAGCCAGATATTAGCGCGGGCTATCGCCATAGCGGCGTCAGCATCTGATCCCGGGTTGAGTATAATCTGTGCGTCAGTGACCTTGATGTTTTCGCGCGGATAACCAAGAGCCACAAGCTCATCGGCAACTACTGATTCAACACCAAAGAGCGCTGTTGCCACAAGTTTCATCGCGTCACCATCGACAGCTTTACTCGCTGCCGCCTTTCAAGTATCAATCAGTTCAGACTGATAACCATTATAGCAGGGTTCGCGGAACATGTCCTTGCAGACAGGGATGGTTCAAGTCAGCGGCTTAGATCATTTGCTACAGTTGCGCCTGCTTAATTTGATTTGGTTATCGCCTCTGACTACGAGTCAGTCGTTTGTTTATAAAGTATTTAATTCGGTTGCTGTCGGAATAATTTCTTCAAGGCAGGTAAAACCCGACAAAAACCTGAGTCGCAAGAGAAAGCAGCCAGCCTCCTACAATATCTGAAAGCCAGTGGACATCAAGGTAAAGACGACCATAAGCAGTAACCAGTGCGTTAACCGTCAGATAAACAGTGATCAGGATTACAGTCGGCAGCGAAAGATAGGGTTCCAAAACTGAAGGGACCAGCAAAGCGAAAGTTGCTGCAGCTGCAGTATGGCCGCTTGGATACGAACCCGACTTCATGATTCTGTGCGTCAGATCCTGAGGAGGCCGGCTGACAGCGGAAATCTTTTTGGTAACACTGACAATTGTAGTTTGCCAGAACATGGCAGATGAAAGCAGGAATGGGCGGATCCATTCGCGGGTTGTCAGTCCTACAGCCAGTGAAATCAATAGAACCTGCAGAGAAAGCATCGGCGCATCGTTCCAGCGATGAGTAAAAATCATTAACGGTCGCAGCCTTATATTGCGCCGGCGCTTGATAAATCTACGAAAATGTTCGTTGATATCAGCAAGCCGCGGATTTATCAAAGCCAGTAGCATGTACAGTGACAATAACACTGCGAGGGAAAGGACTCTGACAGGCTCCAATTATTCACCCCCCGTCAATGAATCACTATCGACTTCAACCGGGCACTGACAATTATCGGCCCCTTTTTGCGCAGAAGAATAAGAGGTAATTGCATCTTTCGCAGCATTTGATATCCGAAAAGCTGGAAAGCGAATGATGATCGGATGAGCGCCAATGCCGGTAAGTGTACCAGTTACGATACTGGTAAGCAGTAAAGGTGGCAAATAAGCAAGCAGCAGCATTGGCTCGGCAAGGATAATTACCGCTACGATAGTCTGGCCGATGTTATGAGCTGCGGCACCGGCGATGCTCAGGCCGATCAGTGAGAAAACCCGCCCTTCCCAATGGCTTAATATCCACATCGTCAACAATGCCAGGGCGCCGCCGCTTAACGAGAAAAATAGTACCGTAGGCCCGATTATCATTCCCATTATCAAAGAACGGGCTAAAAGAATAATCATAGCGTCAACCGGAGTCAAACGAAGCAAGGCAAATAAAGTGACAATATTCGCAAGGCCAAGCTTAATGCCTGGTACCGGTACTATCAGTTCGAGTGGAATCCAGCGCTCTACAATTGAAAGAACAAGAGCAAGCGCGATTAAGACCGCGTCAAGTGTCAGACGACGGACTCTCCTGCGTCTGAGTGCTTCCCCTTCTCTTGTTGACCTGTTTCTGTCAACGCCTTTATTCGCAGCCTGATCTGTTTTAACGGAATCATTCCGGGTTTCCGGCTGCCTTGCTGGATCTGTTTCGGCCATTTATCCTCCGGGTAACAGTTATTCTTACTGCATAATAATGTCTATATCATCGTTTGAAGCAGAACGACCGGTGATTTTCAATATCAAATGCCCCGGCACACAGGCTGCCATCTGGCCACTGCCTACCACCCAGCCTGTCCTTACACAAACCTGATCAGGACAATCCGCCTGACTAAAGCGAATCCGACCGTTTTCGTAGGAAAATGTGTAATGATAGCCTTGCGATTCATAAGAGAATGAGCCGGCAGTTTGAAGCTCAACTAAAGGCTTTGAATAAACAGTACGACCGTCAGCTGACAGTACAGCTACTCGCGCTTCTCCTGTCAAGCTGCGTGGTACGCTCAACAGCAGTGCTATTGCCAGCACAATAATCAGCCCCGTTACCACAAAATCGCCCCAACGCAGTCGTTTATACCACGGCCGCATTTCTGCCGGCCGCCTGTATCTGGTTGCGCTCTTTCGTGATGGATTCGTTTTGGTCATTCATTCTCCTGCAGTTTCACAGCTGGCAAACTCAGTCGCAAGTGCTTCAGGTTTTCCGCGCAACTGGAATCAGTAAATCATCGGAAACAAACATGGTAATGTTTTCAATTCACAGTACGTGTTCAATGTCCGTACATTCAGCTCCGGCTGCTTCTGCAATATCTTCAATAAAGCGCGCGGCTTCGTCAAGTGAAGACTGTGCATGCACACTGGAATTACTGACAGTTACTAAACCAAGCACTATACTCTGCTGACGATCCAATGCGTCAATCTCCGAGATTGAGACGTTAAACCGGCGTTTGGTCTGATCAAGAATGCTGCGCACAATCTGTCGCTTATCCTTAAGAGAATGGGATTCCGGAACGTATAAGGTCATACGGATTGCCGCGATTTGCATATTGAACCTCCTGGCAAACACTATGGAGCGCTGGCCACGCGTATTTGTTTCTGCGATCACTGTTGTACGCTGCCTATTATAATAGTCTGGTTTGTTTTTTGCTGAAAGCATTTTTTTGATAACAGTCTGTTATTTTCTGATAAACCCCCATATTTTTGATTTTACATTAAGCAGCTTGTTTCCCTATATCAAGCATTCCTGGAAAGCAACAGCAAAAATTCTATCCAGCACCATATGCTGAACTTTTCTTATTATGACATTTTCTGTCAGGGAACTAAATTGACAGTGCGGGTCTGGTATTCTAGAATGATCCTGCATTTGGTCGCGTAGCTCAGCAGGATAGAGCGTCGGTTTCCTAAACCGCAGGTCGGAGGTTCGAATCCTCTCGCGATCACCACATCGAAAACCGCCAAGGCTACAGCCGCAGCGGTTTTACTTTTTATAGGTGGTTAATATCGTGTTATAGGATTGGCAAAATTTCGGGTTTGATGTTTATTTGATGTTTGTTTCGGTATCGGGATAGCCGGAAAAGCCCGCTGTGATCTGCTCCCATTTGAGTATACAAAGAAATAAACACCAGAACAGCAAACACTTGAGGTTACGTCACTTCAGGGAAAATAGCGCAAATTGATCTGTTACGAGAAATTATAGGACACTTGATAGGGCTGATCAAGTAAGGAAACATCCGCTATCCTGCGCCTCCTTCGCTCGCTGGGAGTCATCTGATCTCGGGTGCGAATGCGCACATAGTTGTAGAAATGAATGTATTCATCGATGATCTGCTCAGCCTCTTCGAAATTGGCCAGGCGCTGACGATAAAGACATTCGGTTTTCAACGTGCCAAAAAGCTCTCCATGGGTGAATTGTCGATTGGATTGCCCGGTCTTGACATCGAGGTGCGGATTCCATATTTTTGAGTCAGGTCAAAGTATGCTGAGGATGTATACTGTGTCCCTTGGTCGCTGTGGAGGATCAGTCCATCAGCGGCCTCTTTTTTTGGCTTTTTTCAAAGTTGCATCCACGATGCTCATGTCATTTTTCCGCCCTAACTGGTGTGCAACAATGAATCCATCACTGAGATCCTTGATCGCCGACAAATAGCAAAATCCGGTTTCGGTGCGAATATACGAAATGTCTGTCACCCATTTCTCGTTGCGTTTTGCCGCTGCAAATTCCCGAGCAAGGATATTGTCGGCCTTGAAAGCCTTCTCCCGATGGACTTTGTATCTTCGTTTTCTCCTGATCTCAGCCAGCAATCCGTACTTTTCCATGATGTGTAATACTGGCTTGTGATTCATGATAAGCCCCGACTTCTGTTTGAGCCAGATCCGTACGCGCCGATAACCATATGTGCCTCGGTTCTGTTTCTGGCATTGGGAAATCTGTTCGGCAACCGCATCATCCGGATCTTCCCATCCCTGCCGATTTCGCCAAGCATAATAACCGCTGCGCGAACACCCCAGAACGTCACACATGTCCTGAATCGCATATTCACCTAAAAAATGATGGATGACGCAGAACTTCGCGTGCTTGATCACGCCCTTTCTAACCGCCGGAGAAAATCCCTGAGCAGTTTATTCTCCATGGTCAGCTTCTTGATCCGATACTCCACTTCATTTTTCTTCTGAGTTCGAGGTCGCCCCTTTTCATTCTTGCCTACCGCTTCGTATCCGCCTTCCCGGCATTGTTGATACCAGGCTTGTGGCTGTGATCGGTTTCGAATATTCAGTTCATTGCAAATCTCTAACGTCGACTTGTGTTCTTCGAAATACATCCGACATGCCTTGATCTTCAGTTCACGCGAATATGCCGCCATCCCTTTATATCCCGCCAATTGAATAACACCTGCCCTTCCAGTCTATTGTCTGGCTGTTCAAAAGATAGACCAAAAACACATCGTAAACATAAGGGGAATAGGGTAACCCTATCAGCTTTTTAGCAAAAGCCATGCTTGCTATTTCACTGATACACCTGATTGTAGAGCTGTTGGGTATCGCTTTAAACCTCCACAAATCTATTTTTTCTTTAATGTAAAAATCGTGTCCTTGTCCCTTGATTCGAGATAATTGAACAGCTCATGCGCCAATAAAATGTCTTAAACGTTTGCTTTACCAAGAACTCGAGAAAGCATTTCCTGCCTAATTGCTTCTAAGGCTTTGCTGACAAAGTCTTGGTATATCAAGATTGCGTCCGGTTCGCAGAACTGCGCAAAAAGAATTTGACTCCCTCCAAGTGGTCCCGTGAGCAGCGTGGGGTTGCTGACTTTGAGCGCCAGTTCCTTAACGATCAGATTGGGGTCATTGCTTTTATACGCTTCAAGGTCAAGCTTGAGGATCTGACGAAAGAGATCGTTCCATTCATCATTGCCCTGGTCCTGGTCTTGCTGCTCTTGAACTTCGTTCCGGCTCTGATCACGTTCATACCTTCTCTAACTGGCCTCTGACAGTGGGTAAGGCATGGATACTGCTTCAATGAAATGGATACATCGTCAAGGAATGAATTAAAGCATGAAGGAATGATCCGGAAAAATCACTCATCAAATAACGCGGGCAGACTGGATCAATCAGGTCTACCCGCATTTCATTTCTGATTTTCCTGACCAACCACAAGCCGGCTTTGTCAGGGAACAGCTGTCAGAGATTTCAGGAATCCGAGTCACCACTCAGATCCATTTTCGTCGGCGCTGCCTTTTTCATGATCCGCCAGAGAGATGTTCGGCTGATGTGCAATTTGTCAGCCAGAATGGCATTGTTGATCGACAGGAGCCGTTTGGCAGTCTCAACCGCTTCGATCACACGCTCTGACGAAGCATGACTGAGATCCAGAAGCTCAGGAAATCGATTCAGGAGTTCAGTGAAGACTCTATCCTCACCGATGGCATTGATCAGAGCCAAATGCCTGACTGCAGGTGTAGGCTTGTTCTCGCTCTCCATGGCAAGCTTATAACGCTTGCAAACTGCAGCCATCTCATGCAGATTTCCTGGCCAGGCATAGAAGTGCAGCAACTCGGACATTTTAGGGGCCAAATCAGCGATTTTGGGCATATCCAGTTCGAAGCTCAGATATTTGAGGAACAATTGCCCCAGATCTTCCCGGCGATCACGCAAGGGGGGAAGCTCCAATTCGAGAACACATAGTCTGTAAAGAAGATCCGCACGAATTCCAGCGAGTGTGAGTGCCTCAGCCGGGACAAGAATGATCGGCCGGATGTCGATCTGAACGGGTGTCCCTTTTCCCGATCGATGCAAAACGCCTGTATCGAGTATTTCGGACAAAAAAGCCTGAACAGTTGATGAGGCTTCCCAAAGATTTTTAATGATGACCGTTCCATTATTCGCCAGTTCTAAAAGACCAACCTGAAAATGAATGTTGTCCTCATACCCAAAAAGGACCTGTGCCGCGTCCTTGTCCGGAATGGTAGCGAAATTGATGACTACACATGGGCCCGATTTCCGCCGGCTGCCACTATGAACACACTCGGCAATGAATTCCCGACCGGTTCCGACTTCTCCCCTGATCATCAAAGGAAGGTCACTGTCTGCGAAGCTCTGGGCCTTCTTGACTGCTTTCCGAAAAAGCTTGCTGACCGCGACGACCTCTGACCACTGGTGTATGGTAACAAGCTCCGATTTTCCAGCAGGCGATTGCTTGACCTTGCGATTGACATTGTCAATATTGATTGTTGTCAG
>CAZOMW010000010.1:0-4091 GCA_964581135.1 uncultured Oscillospiraceae bacterium | reverse complement strand
CTTGACCTTGATCCGTGTCTGAATGCATCGGACCATCTTGTCTGTCAGCAAACGCCGGTTGTCGGTCTGTGACAGTTCACCTGACAGTAATGCGTCGGAGGACAAGGCAGGGATAACCTGACCGAGCTTTCTCCCGATGACCTTGGCGGCAAGAATTCCCGTCAGGACTTGAGCCGCGCGGTTGATCAGAAGGACCTGCTCTTCATCGTCACAGACGATGATACCTGCCGGGGAATTGTTGATGATCGCGCTGAAAATGGCGTTAACCCGCTGCTCCTTCCGTATTTCAACAGCCTTGGTCCTTGCGCGTCGGATTGCGTCACTGATCGAATACTCGCCTGGATACAGCAGAACGCATGGTTTCTGAAGACTGGTGGCGATTTCGTTTGCATGCGAGGCTCCGATGATGACATCACATTCTGTCGCCTGGATCACCTCGATGAGTTCGTGATCGTTTTCGTACTGGATCGCCTCGATGGGATTTTCGGCCAATTCGGACAAAAGCAGGGTATCGATGGCTCGGGCATATCGGTAGGTTATAAACACCGGCTTTCGTCCGATTTTCAACGCTTTTCGGAGGGCCACCAGCTGGTCCACTGTCCTTATATTGATCTCGACCAACGGTTCCGTGAACCTTCGACGAAATTCGGCGGCATTGGCCGAACCGGCGATAAAAACCTCCGTACCCGTGGACAAGGCCAGATCAACCTGTTGCGGCAATGTTTCGGTGGTACAATCGAGAATTTGAAAATCAACGTCAGTATAGTTGAGTTTTTCCATGGCGGAACGTGCAAACTGACTGATCTTGGAGTGACCGAGAAAACAGATTCTATAGGGTCCAAGCATACAATGCCTCCATTATCTCACCAGGTTGGAGCAGGCATATCAGGACACCACGAAAGCGAAACGCGCTCTTCGATTATAGAATGGCCGGAAAATGCCGTCAAGTAAGCACATGTTGCGGATGCAGGCTGTGAGCGAACATCGTGATGTAAGTCTATCATAGAATCAAATAAGCGGAAAAGCGAAACTGATGCTCGTTCGAAGTGCAAGGAGGAAAACCGTAAAGAGCGCTGAGTCTGGTTGGCTCAGCGCTCTTTGCGGCAGTTCGTTCAGATTATTTAAAATTAGTGGAAGATGTTGAAGATACCCGTGAATGAGAGGGCGCAGAGGAAGAACACACAGAAGACCGACCAAGCGAACATCTCAAGGAAGAGACGGCCGGGAGCCTTGGTTTTGACGAACTTGTCGTCGCCATCGTGGGCAGCCATGATGATTGCACCCACAGTCGAGGCGGGGCTGAAGCCCGCACTGGATGAGACGATACCGATAACGCTGACCAGACTGATCACGGTGAGGTCGCCGCCAACGGTCTTTACGATCTGGCCCAGAGTGGGCAGCAGGGTAGGCAGCACTACACCCATCGTGGAGGAGAACCAGCTCATGATGCCGGCAGTCAGTCCGGTGAGAGCAGGAGCGGTGACGGGTGTCATAATGCTGGCCAGAGTGCTGGCCAGCAGCTTGATGCCGCCCGTGGCGATGACCAGATTCATGAGGACGCCTACGCCTGTGACCATGACGAGGGTACCCCAGGGCACATTCTTGATGGCGGCCTTCTCATCACCGCTGCCTAAGACAGCGAGGGTCACGCCCACCAGGAAGGAAGCCAGACCCACGTCCATCTTGAGAAAGATGACCAGGGCAATCATGATCATAATGCCGGCAAGAGCAATATACTGCTTGCTGGTAAAAGGCTCAACCTTGATGCTCCCCTCTACCTTCTCAACGGCTTTGACCATATAGCCCTTGTAGAAGAGAAAGAAGATGACGGACAGGATGATGGTGCCGATGCCCACGTTCAGTACCATGGAGATAAGATTGATGCTCACACCTTGTTCGCCAAGGAGTTTCGTGACGAGAACCCCCTCGGGAGTGATCGGGGTGAAGCGGCCGGAATAGGTAGCTACATCGCCGATCATCATCAGCATAATCGGATTGTATCCAGTGGCGTGGGCTAAGGGAATTGCGACGGCAGACACGAAAGCCAGGGTAGGCACGCAGCCGGGGCCGATAGCAGACATGACCCAGCCCATGACATACATCAGGATGGGGATAAGCCAGACCTGCTTTCCGCAGATACCCACCGCCTTTTGCATGAGCTTATCCAGACAGCCGTTGGAATGTACGATGCCGAAGAGGAAGGTGACACCCAGCAGCGTCATGAACAGCGAGCCTGAGAAACCGGAAATGATGACCTTGGCGGTGAACATGCCGGAGCCGTAACCAAGCAGGACGGCCGCAGCCACAGCAAGCAAGCCGACATTCAGCTTTCGCCAGAATCCGATCAAAATAACAATAAATAGCACGATAAGCGCAACAAGACCAATATCCATGATTATAAACATTCCTTTCGCTTTGCTCAGGCACAAAAAGTCATTAAAATACTGCGCCGAGCGTGATATTATTTGGGTGGTCCCACAGGTACACTACAGAGCACGGGGAGGTGAGTGCGTCTCCCTCGGGAAGACCGCATGATTATATGTGCCGCCCAACCTCTCAAGTACAAATAAGTGTGGCATTGACCACGAAGATTTATCTTTGTATAAACAACTCCCTGTTTATTCCGGGTCGGGCAGTCACTGCCTGTGTGACCACGATATTATCCCGGAAGGAAGTGTTTATGCTTAAGATCGTCTATCCCATCTGCTGTGGTATCGATGTCCACAAAACCTTTGTGGTGGCAACCATCGCGGCCACAGACAAGAAAAGTATCACAACCTACAAAACCCAACGTTTCTCCACCTTTACCAAGGATCTGAAGAGCCTCGCGCAGTGGCTTTCAGATCATCAGTGTCTGCATGTCTGCATGGAGTCCACCGGCAAGTATTGGATCCCGGTCTACAACATCTTGGAGCCGTCCTGTCGGATCGTTCTGGCACATCCGAAGTATGTCAAAGCGATCCGAGGCAAGAAAACCGATAAGAAGGACTCCGTCTGGATTGCCGACCTGTTCAAGCACGACCTCGTCCCCGGCAGTTTCATTCCCGAGAAGCAAATCCGCGATCTGCGTGAGATTCTCCGTTACCGCTACAAACTGGTATGCTTTGCGGCCAGCGAGAAGAATCGGATGCAGAATTCCCTGACTGTCTCCAACATCCAGTTGGCTTCGGTCGTTTCCGATACCTTTGGCAAGAGCGCTCAAGCGATCATTGCGCATCTGTTGGCGAACCCTGGTGACACAGCGTTCGATTTCCGGCCGTTATTGCACGGCTCGATGCGTAAAAACGAAGAGCAGATTGCCTTGGCCATCGAAGGGACGGTGACGCCCGTTCAGGCCAGTAAGATCCAGACCTGTCAGCAGCATGTCGACCAATTGAGCCACTACATCACTCATCTCGAATCGCTGGCTGATTCCTTAGCTGCACCCTTTGCTTCTCGGTTACTTATTCTCGAGTCGGTTCCGGGTATCTCCCATGTTTCAGCCTTGGTCATTCTGTCGGAAATCGGTACCAATATGGCTCAGTTCAAGTCGGCGAAGCATCTGACATCCTGGGCCGGCTTGGCTCCATCCAACGACCAGAGTGCCGGTAAGAAGAAGTCAACCAAAATCAGTCGGGCTGGGGTTTATATCAAACCTGTTCTGGTCCAATGTGCCTTGGCTGCGATTAGTGACAAATCGTTTCCTCATTACCGCCAGCGCTATGAAGCATTAAAGCATCGCCGCGGCCATAAGAAAGCGTTGATTGCTATCGCTCGGATGATGTTGACCGCGATTTTTGTCATGTTGACCAATGGTGAACTGTTCAATCCGAAAATGTATGAGGAATCTTTGCGCAAACCTGCATACATTCTGTCTCCTGAAATACAATTGGCTCAATTGGCAAAACGTTTGGGTTATTCGGTTGTCAAGGTTCCTGATCTGATCGAGTAAGGACTTAATTCAACTTCTCTTCTCGGCCTTCATAAGAAGGTCTGCTTTATCGTGCACTTTGGCATGGTGATCTGACGTTGTTCTTCGTATTATGCATTTTCAGATTTATCCTCCAGTAATTAATTGTAGCGTCTTTCGTTTAGCTTCACAAGTCAGCGAC